>JBAZRS010000154.1:0-10268 GCA_041662825.1 Victivallales bacterium
AAAAGTTTGAAGGTTTCCCGTGCATATTGAATTTTGCAGATAAATAAAAGAGTCCAAAAAATCTATAGATAAAAGAGGTGCAGCATGAAAAGAACAATGCTTCTGAAGGCGGGAGGGGGAATTCGAACAGCAGGCAGACACAGTCGGGGCTTTTTGAAATTCACACTTATTGAGCTCCTGGTTGTAATTGCAATCATCGCAATTCTGGCGGGCATGCTCTTGCCGGCATTGAGCAGCGCCAAAGGAAGAGCCAAAACCATAAGCTGCCTGGGCAACCAGAAGCAGATCGGACTGTCATTCGTCATGTATGTTGACGACAACGTCGGCATACTTCCCATGAACCAAAGTGCTTCCGGCTGCTGGGACGGGTTGCTGGCAAGGGATGCCGGGTTGAAACAGATTATGATGGCCTGTCCGTCACAGCCTGCGATGGTAAGTTCATGGCAGGCGACAGGCAACATCGAAAACGACCCCTTAAATGCAATGTGGCCCTATGTCTCATATGGTTATAACCATTACTGGCCAAATAACAAAAAGAATTTGTTAAGCAGATTCAGGCATCCGAGTTCAACCCTGCTGGTCGTCGATGATTACATGTCACCAAATTTCAGCGGATGCGGCTATTTTACGGTCTGGCCGGGCAGGACCGGGCTAGATTATTACGGGCAGATTGACGGACGCCATGCAGGCTCTGCAAACACCCTGTTCGCCGACGGACACGCCGGTTCGATATTCACTGGACGCACCATACCATGTGAAGCCTACTCCAACAGCAATAGCCCGTATCTGCAATATCCTTTCAATTCCGCTTATGACCAGGTAGGCTTCTGGATGGGATATTGAGTCTTCCGAGCATCCGCAGTTGCAGTGTATGGAATAAAGGCTGGATTCACGCGCCGGGCGAAAACTGAATACGATTGAATATCTTAATCAAGGAACCGAAATCATGATTGAAAGACTGAGTTTCATATTCCTGTGTTCTGCAGCTGCAATGGCATTGAATTTCACGGCTTCAGCGGAAACCGGCTTCAAAGCTTCCAAAACAGCAGCTCCTCCGGTTATTGACGGGCGGCTGGACGAATCATGCTGGGACAAGGCCCCTGAATCATCTGTTTTTCACGAGGCGGGCAAGCCTGAAAGCAAAGCTGCAGTTGCAACCAGTATAAAAATACTCTATACAGAAGATGCGCTTTGCTTCGGAATAAGATGTGACGAACCGCAAACGGACAAGCTGATAGCTTCCGTTACGAAGCATAACAACGCAGCCCTGCTCTGGGGGGACGATACCGTTGAGATATTTCTTAAGCCCGATACGGCAGGCTCCGGAAAATATTTCCACTTCATGGTCAATCCGCTGGGCACCTATGCCGCCGAATATTTTACCAGTGCAAAACTTCCGGCATTGTTGTTCAATGGCGGATTCCAGGCAAAAACGTTCCGCGGTCAGAATTACTGGTCGGTTGAGGCCGTCATTCCATTCGCCGGAATGTCTCTCGGTGCAAAGACAAACAGCACCTGGGCATTCAATGTCGCCCGTACCCGGCGGGCCGGGGAATCTGTGGAGCTTTTCACTTTCGCCCCACTCAATGCAGCATCTTTCCATACGCCGGAACAGTTCGTGCCGCTTTCCATGCCGGATCTTGATTTTCGCCAATTCGCCTGGGATCTCACCTCTCCTGTTCTGGAAAGCATACTCAAAGAAAATGAAATCATCAAATTTATCACCTTGTCCGCAACAGTCAGGAATAACAGCGGGCGGGAAGAGAAAGTCCGCCTGGAAACGACTGTTTCCGGCAATGCCAAATTCCACGGCGAATCAGAGTTCAACCTGAAATCGCAGTCGGAATGCGCATTGAAGATACTTTCAAAAGCCTTCTTGGAAAAAGAAGGAGAATATCTGATACATACAAATCTTAGCAACGCCGTAAGCGGTAAACTGCTTTACACTTCCGACCATCCGCTGTTTGTAGGTTTCAAACCGGAAATCACTTTCATTTCCCCCGGCTATCGGGATTGCATCTTTGCAACACAGAATCTTCCGGAAATCATAGCCGAAATAGATATTGCCAGCGCCGGCATACGCCAGGAGCAATTGAAAGACCTCAAATTAAAGGTTACGCTTCAGGATTGCAAAGATAAAAATATTTTGACGGAGAAAAAACTGGACGTGTTGCCTGCATTGCGACCGCAAATCACTTTCCCGGCAACTGAACTGGCCGTCGGCGACTATCTGCTGACCGCCAAACTGCTTGACAGAGCAGATAAAACCGTCGGGGAAGCATCCAGGCCGCTGCGTAAACTGCCTCCTTTTAAAGGTGAAGTGAGAATTGATGAAAATCTAAACGTCCTGATTGACGGCAATCCCTATTTCCCTGTCGGCTTTTTCGAGACTGACCCAGGCAACATCCCTTTGAATGTCAATCTCAATGCGGCACACAACTATTGCCTAATCGATCATCCCGACGTTCCGGAAGCTGTGACCCGGCAAAATCTGGAGACTTCTTTATCCCGAGGGATGAAAGTAATGACGCTTCCGTTGCGAAGTGAACCAAAGGAGCCGGCGCTTACTCAGGAACAGAGACTGGGGATTGAAAAAAGGCTGAAACGGTGGATGACAAATCCTGCAATCCTCGGGTGGCAGCTTGCGGATGAGCCTGCCGGAAGAAGCACTCCTGTAAAAGGTCTGCAGGAATTGAACGATCTCTGCCGTCAGGTTGATCCGTTTCATCCGACATTGATTTTAGACAATAATATCCCGGGCATTTACCAGTATTGTGCAATCGCCGATATTCTCATTCCCGACTGCTATCCCGGATTCAGCATGGCCGGCCCGGCGGAAGATCTGACGATTGTCTCACAGTTCGTCGACGCCTGTTATGATGCCGGTAAAAGGAAAAAACCGGCCATGATTGTACTTCCGGCAATATCCTGGATGTATCCGGAGGACACTCGTCGCCGTCCGCCGACATTTCTCGAAGAACGGGCAATGGCGTATCTGGCAATAACACACGAGGTAAAAGGAATTTACTGGTTCGGCGGACTTAACATTCCTGAATTGAGGGTGGGCATGCCTTATTTAATCGATGAAATAAGAGCGTTGAGTCCTGTATTTCTAAGCAGTACTGTCGGCAGAACCGGAGACGGCCAGATCAGCGCGTCCGGCGGCAAAATTGATTATCTGCTGAAGAAATATAACAATGATCTCTATTTTTTCACAGTCAATACCAAGCCGGAATCCGCAAGCGTTAAGTTCAAAATTGCAGAAAATATCAAGGAGCTGAATGTATTGGGTGAAAACAGGACTGTGAAAATCATCGATGGACAGTTTGAGGACTCATTCAAAGGTTATGAGGCACATGTTTACACCGACAGTACCAAGCCGGTTTCAATTACTCCGCTAGCTATGGTTTACCAGAAAATCGAGGCATTCAAAAAGGAGATATTGGACAACGGCGGATTGGCGCTTGAGGTGCGCGGCACCAAATGCAAAGCCTCTTCTTTTTGGGGAGATGATGTCAATCCCCGCCACCTGATTGACGGACTCAGCAAAAGCGCGACAGGCAATTATACTGGAATCGAATTTTGGGAACCGAAGCAGGTCCCGCCGCCACACTGGATTGAAATAACCCTTCCTGCAAAGAGCAGTATCAGTCGCGTTGTCATTTACCCAAGAGGCAAAGGGGCGCTTTCCAGTTATCAGCTTCAGGTGGAAATAGACGGGAAATGGGAAACCATCACATCGGAAAATAGCGGCAGGGAAGAAGTTCTGGAACATAAATTCCCCGCAGTTCCGACAGATAAGGTAAAATTGATTATTAATGACAAGACGCCAAGAATAACGGAAATTGAAATTCACGAAAAATAATTTTGCACATAGAAACGGTCAATAACAGCAATTGCCCATGCTTTGCTGAAACACAAGGAGATAACTGAAATGAAGAAGAGAATGCGGATGGGATGGAGAGCGGTTTTATCAATGGGTCTGTTCAGCTTGAGTTCACTCGCTTACAGTGAGACTCTGGAAGTGAAACCGGTTTCCGGTCAGGAAGAGGAATACGCTGACGGTAAATTCGAGCAGGGACTTAAAGTTATGGGTTCATGTTTTCTCAACTACACCAACACCCCGCAGGTTTTTTCCTGTAAAGAAGGCACTGTCGCAACCTGGTTCAAACAGGAAACCCACTGCTTCTATAAGTCGATTTTCGACCAGGCGGAAACAGGTAAAAAAAATCGGCTCTGCCTCTATATCGGCCCGACCAACGAAGGCAATCAAAACTGCCCGACAGGCATTGTCCGCTTCAGTCTGGTCGATGACAACGGCAAAGAAAGATTGCTGCTTAGCAAAACAGTAATTAATCTGGGAACATGGTATCATGTCGCCATAACCTGGAATAAAGGAGTTGCCAAGCTTTATCTGAACGGAGTGGAAGAGAACAGCGCGGAAAATGTAGGCGCGCTGGGTAAATCAGGCCCGATGTTGCATATTGCCTCCAATTTCGGCAATTCATGCACGTTCATCGGCGGCATTTTGGATGAATTCATCATTCTCGACCGCTCGCTTGATGCCAAGGAAATAGCGGAACTTTATACCGCAAAAGAATCATTCAAGCCAACGCCCAATACCCGGCTTTATCTCAACTTCAACGGGAACAACAAAGGTGTTTCGTCAGTGCTCCCGCAATAACAGATAGGCGTTTTGATTTTCGTATGTATGTACCGCAATAGGGATAGTTGGAAAATCAAAACGCCTAATCAATCAGTCAGTTAAAAAAATGCCTTATGCAAGCAGCTCAATGTTGACAGTGGAAGAGACTGGGACGGAAATTCTGGTCAAGACCCCTTTTTGGACGATAATCCATGATCTTCATCAGGGAGGCGCTCCAAAAGATATACGGTTTGCCCATGGCCTGGAGGGAAACGTATTGCAAGCGCCTTTCGGCACTTACGTTGACGAATTATCTGATCTGGCAAGTACGGCTTCCAAGGTGCAAGTGCATCATCATTCCCGAAACCTCCAATTAACGTTTGAGGGATTAATGGGAAATGATAAAAGGGAAGCCTCTTCAATAAAGTTTAAAACGACTTATCTCTATACCCCATATGCGGTTCGCCGGGAAGTGGCGTTGCAATTGCCCGTTGGCATGACAGCCAGGAGAGTTTCGCCGCTGGCATGTACCTTGGATAACCGCTTTACTCATTGGACGGCAGCGCATGACCCGCATACCGTGCCGGGGAAATGGGAAGATATCATTGGTCCACATTATTATGCGGCGTTTGAACAGATTCCATCAACGCTGGGAACGTATTTTGCAGATTCCCGACCGCATGGATGGATTAGCCTTTTCAGGACGGGCGGCGAGGGAATGCAACTTATACCAACGGGGGATCTTTCCGGTTGGGATGCACCCGCCGGAAAGGCCGGAGAAGGATATTTCCGGCTGGAGCGGAAAGAAAAGACGATAGAAATAGTCCTGGATGCTTTGTCGCGCCCTTCTCCGGCGCCGTTGGCTGCGGAAATGACCTTTGCTACGTCAATTGGATTGACCAATTTACCTCCCACCCCATTCGTTGCCCCACGAACGGTCATGATTGGCAATCCGCCATTCCCAAACGATGAGATACTGGCGGCCTGGGCGAACAGCGGAGTGGAATTGATCATCCTCATGGAGGGGACTCGCTGGGAAGGACGTCGAAAGGAGCGAACTCCCACAGGGGAGTATTGGCAATCCGACACCGAACGTTTCTGGCGAATGGGCGATGTGACGCCTTACCATAATGAAATGGACATGGAGGATTTGAAGCGTCTGGTCGCCGCCTCGCATCGGCTGGGCATGAAGATCATCCCGTATACCGGATTTGCCGAGATTCATCCAGAAGTGCCGGGCTTTGCGGAAAACATTCACCAATGGCGTCAGGAAGGAGTTCCTAACGGCGGAACGATGTTTCATTATACGAACAATTATTCCGGCGCGATATATGGCGCCATGGTCTGTCCGGATTCCCGGAAATGGCAGGAATTTTACCTGAATTTAGTTGAAACTTATATAAAAGAACATGATTTCGATGGGATTTATATTGATCTTGTCTCGAAATATTATTGCCACAATACCCGGCATGGTTCCAGCCATCACGGAGGCATTGATGGCGCTTGGAAAACGCTCGGATCCGTCCGTGAATTACTGGGGAAGGACAAATTGATTGTCGCCCATAACGGCGACTGTAATCTCCTGATCACTCTAAGCAATTTGGCGGATGCCGTGGTGACGCTTGAAAGTATCAATGGGACCGATAATCTGAAATGGGATCATCGGCAAATTGCACAGTACATCCGCGCCTTCCCGTCCTGCCCCGCCCTTTTGATACCCAATTACAACTGGTACAACTTAAAGCCACCTTGCCCCGAAGAGGCGTTTCGCGATGGATTGGTCAAAGGATTGCTGCTGGGGTCGCTGCCATTTTTTCTTCGTCTCTACTGGGAACCCGAAAGATGGGGATATGCAAATGAACTGGAGGGAATCAATGATCCGAACGGAATATTCGAAGCCTTCAGGCAATTGAAGTCGTTTGATTTGAACGGACTGACGTTTGATGATGGTTTAAGCGGCGTGGTTGCAACCAATAGAACGGGCGTGTTGGGGGCATGCTATTCCAATCATGACAAGCAGATTATTGTCTTGGGCAATATAAGCGAAGCTCCCCAAGAGGACATTGAATGGAGATGCCGGGGACTTAAGGGACATCTGGAGAAACTGCTGGTCGGCGATTATCGATTGATTGAGCAAAAAACCGATTTCTCCAACAAATAACCGGCCGGGCAAGTTATTTTCAACTAGACTAGAGGTGCTTAAAGCAGGCAAATTAAAAAAACTTTTCCAATCTTGGCATCGAGGTCATGGGGGCGATGTGCAAACTGGGGCCTGACGACCCGACTACGCCTGCATCCGCCACCGTTTCAGGTCATCCGCAAGCTTATCAAGTGAACGCGCTATCCCGGTAAGTGTGAAACAGTTCATCACATGGATGCGTGTCCTGATTTGGGCGCCTTTCTCATTCTGCCAGAGGAGGATCACGTGGACCGCTCCGGCATAAGCAGACATGCTCCCCTTGTCAACAACCCTTTCTATCTGCAAGAGCTGACTGCGTCTAATCTCCAGATTCTGCGCATCCCCCCTGTAAACAATCGCATCGGCATCCAGCCACATCATTCCGACATCGTCTTCAATCAGCCCCTTTCTGAAACTGCTGACAGACGGGTCAGAAATCCCGGCATAAAATCCCTCATCCATCCGTGCCGGGGCAATTCCAATCGCCGAAAGGCGTTTGCGGATGAGCGTCTTTTCCATCGGCGCCCATATGTTGAACCAGGCGAGGAAAAACTGTCCCGGAACAAGCACGCAGAAGAACGGTATGAGGATTGCCGCTTTCAACGGAACGCCGGCTATTGCCAGAACAGATCCGAACAAAACGGTCGCCAGTGAGCCAAGTCCCAGCAGAAGGAAAAGGGGGACGATGATGTTGACCAGCCGGAGGCGCAATGTAAATCCCTTCAGCCATACGGGCCTGTCGTACCTGAAGGTGAAACAGTTTGTCCCAAGCACAGCCGCATATGAAATCGTTCCGATGAAAGAAAAAAACACCCCCATCGCAATGAACAGGATGATCGCCGCCGCCGGCATGCCGGCCGGGCCTGTCCCTGCGGCGGCCGCGCCAGGCTGGGGATTGTGGAAGATCAGCTGTGAAGCAAATATCCCGAGCGCAATCGAAACAACGACCACCAAGCCCAGAAGGAGCCAGCCAAGCATCCTTTTGGGGAAAGAAAACGCCTTTGAATCATTACTTTCCATAAACGCTCCCTTCTTTTGGTGGAGGTAATTGAAAAACACAACGAACGGCTCGGACAAGCCTCGCCCTCCACGCCCGAAACAGGCTTTATAATGGAGGGTTTTGCTTGTCAAAACCGTAGTTTTATTTCCTTATTTGCCAAACACCTTTTTGAGCAGTTCTGTAGTCCTTGCGGCAGGATCCTGGCGGATTTTCTTTTCTTCGCCGGCCACAACGCTGAAAAGACCATCCAAAGCCTTTTCGGTAACGTAGTCTTCAAGCTTCACATCCAGCTTCGGAACAAGCGGAAGCGCGCTGTACTTCTGGTAAAGCTCGTTATACAGTTTAACCGCGCACGCTTTTTCAAGCTCCTTCCCGATGACGGGCGAATACTGACTCTTGAGCTGCATATAGGTTTTCGCGCGCAGGAAATCAGTCGCCGCAGTATCTGAACCGGTCAGGATCCCCCTCGCATCCGGGATCGCCATGTTCTTTATGGCGGTCATAAAGACAGGGCTTGCCGAAGCAGCGGCCATCTCTGCGCCTTCATTCATTTTCTTTTCAAGAAGATCGACCTGGTCCCCGAGCCCGATTCCGCGCAGGGTCTCGGCAAATTTCTGCAGAGCCTTGGGGAGAGGGATCTTCAGGCTTGGATTATTCCAGTATCCGCCTTCCTTCGAAACCTGGGCAACGGCGATTTCGGTCCCTGTCGACAAGGCTTCCTTCAGCCCCGACACAGTGGTTTCTGAATTAGTGTTGTAATGATTGCCGCTGAAGGCCCTTCCCACGTCATCCATGGTCTCGCATCCGGAAAATGCCGTAAATGAAACAACAGCCCCGACAAGACAATATCTTTTCAACACATCAAGCTTCATAATAAACCCCTCTTTTTAATAATGTCAGAGAAAGTAATCCGGTGAGGCAAATAAATCAAGATTCCATGATTGACATATCGCGCCAATCATATGGGCTTTTTTCACATAATATTTTACTCTTAACTTGGTGTCTTTGTGTCTTGGTGGTTAATTATGAAGTTTCTTCTGGCTACAAATTTATTTCAAGGATTATTGCTAAATGACCTATGACTGCATAATAATCGGCGGCGGACTTTCAGGGCTTGCCGCCGGAATACGCCTCTCGCATTTCGGGAAGAAAACCTGTATCCTGGAGAAGCACTCGCGCCTAGGCGGACTCAATTCCCATTACACGAAAAACGGCTGCGACATCGATTCCGGACTCCATGCCATGACCAATTTCACCGCCAAGTCCGGCCCCAAATCTGCGCCGCTCGCAAAACTCCTGCGCCAGCTCAGGATCGGGCACGATGAGCTTGAACTCCGGGAACAGAACCATTCACTCATCGCATTTCCGGGACTTACACTTAAGTTCACAAATGATTTTGAATTCCTCAAAACCGAAATTCAAAATCATTTTCCAGGGGAGATTGATGGATTCCTCAGACTGGACAAATATCTGGCAGAATTCGACAGCCTCAGCCTGTCTTCAGAGTTCGTATCCGCAAGAAAAATTGTGTCCGAGCACATTAAAAATCCTCTCCTTGCCGACATGCTTTTCTGTCCTCTGATGTATTATGGGAGCGCCGTTGAGAACGACATGGATTTTGCGCAGTTCGCAATCATGTACCAGAGCATTTTCAAAGAGGGGTTCTGCAGACCCGCCGGCGGAATCGCAAAACTCCTCGGCATCCTGGAGAAACGCATCACCGAGTCCGGAGGTGAAATCCGCAAAAACTGCGAAGTTCGCAGCATAATATCTAAAAACGGAGCCGCGGAAGCCGTGGAACTCAGGAATGGTGAAATCCTTTCCGCGAAAAACATCCTGTCGTCCGCCGGATATGTCGAAACCCTTTCCCTCTGCATGGAGAAACCTGCGGATTTCGCGGAAATCCCGCGCGGACAGCTGGCCTTCGTGGAAACTGTCGGCATACTTGACTCCCCCCTCCGGGGATATGAAAGCACAATAATATTTTTCAACAGTTCCGAGAAGTTCCATTATCAGAATCCGGAAGGCGCCATTGACAGCCGCAGCGGCGTGATATGCTGTCCGAACAATTTCCAGTTCCTGCCTTCAGACACGCCCCCCGCCCCATCCATCAGGATCACAGTCCTCGCGAATCACCGGCAATGGGGGAAGTATCCGCCGGCTGAATACAAGGCTTTAAAGCTTGAGTGCTCAGAAAAGACGCTGTCAATAGCATCAGGATACGCCGGCGTTCCGGACCTCCGGAAAAAAGTGAAGTTGATTGACACCTTTACGCCGAAGACGATAACCCGCTACACCGGCCACATAAACGGCGCAGTTTACGGATGTCCTGAAAAAGTCAAGGACGGCAGAACCCATCTCGGCAACGTGTTCCTCTGCGGCACCGACCAGGGGTTCCTCGGCATAACAGGCTCCATGCTCAGCGGAATATCAATTGCAAACCT
>JBAZRS010000155.1:0-10216 GCA_041662825.1 Victivallales bacterium
TATAATCTACCTGTGGTTGAAACCACAGGCTATATTACCTTATCCCTCCGGGATAGAGAGAAAGTTAATGTAAGAATAATGGAAACAACAGAATTAAATATCATGAAAAATCCTGTTATCCTGTCAGAAAAGTATAAAGTTTTAAGTTTAACTAGATTTTCAACTAAGAAAAAAATCCAAGAACATGCCTTGCGGCATTGACTACAAACAAATTAACAAGGATTTTAAATTCTTTAGTAGTTAAGCCCGCAAGGGCTGTTCTTCTCTTTGTTTGATATATTTGCCTGGAGTAAAATTTTTCAATAAGGAGAAATCATGCATCTGAGAATGAAAAGAGTTGCGATGTTCGCATTTATGCTAACCTTCTCGGCACAGCTTCCTGCGCAGGACGCGAAAGCTGCGGCGACGGAAACGTTCCCGCCCGCCGGGCACAATGTGATGATCGCCAAATATTGGTCATCCATCGGACCGTTCACCGCGGAAGGCGGCGACGCTGCCGGAGCATTGGGCAAGGAATACCCTCCCGACAAAGTTCGCGACTACCCTTCCCGGTATCCGGGGGAGGACGGCAAGATGGTGTTCTGGAACGGATTCCAGGAAGCGAACGCCAAGAAAATAGTTCTCGCACTCAAGGGACGTGTTGAGAAACCGGGCGTCTTCTTTGCCACTTCCTACATCGAAAGCCCGGTCAGCGGCAAGGTGTCCTTCGCCTTCCATTCTGATGTCGCTGGCAAGGTCTGGCTGAACGGTGCCACCTTCGGCGAACTGCGCCCAGGCGCCAACGCCGTTTTTCCCGCCGACCTGAAACCCGGGATCAACGAGCTGCTTGTAAAATGTGTTGCCGTAAAAGCAGGCGACGGTTTTTCGGCCGCCATAGACGGCGCCGTAAAAGGGATTGTCTTCACCTGTTATTATCCGTGGCCAGTCACACCTGTTCCAGCGTCAGCGTGGCGTGTTGCAGATGTCGCTCCCAACGAACTTGAAGCGATCAAAGCTGCACTCCTGAAAAAAGACGAGCTCGGACTTCCCAAACAATTGCAGGATGGCAAAAAGCTGTCATGGGCCGAAGCGAAGTCCGCTTCTGACGGGTCACTTGCCGTTTCCCGCAAATCTCCCGAAGACACTCTTTTCCTTGCCGGCCATCTTTTTTCGCCGATGAAGTACCATGCCCAGGAGTACAAGCTGAAGCTCACATGTCCGAAAGGAACGCTGTTTTACATCGACGGCAGGAAGCTCAGCGGATCCTATGACGAGGCGACAAAAACGTTTAGCGCAAAAACATATTCCCATGAGATGAGGGTCGGCCTAAACCGCATGCTTGTAGAAATCCCGCCCGGCGCAGGGGATGTTTCTGTGCAGCTGATGATGAGCAATCCCGGCGACGTGAAATTCATGGCCGATGTTTCGCCGGAAATGGATCCGAAGAAGCATGTGGGTGACTGGCCGTCCACCGTCATGACAAACGGGATCATCACTGCGAAAGTCGCAATTCCAGACCTTGAAAAGGGCTACTACCGCGGCAACCGTTTCGAGCAGGCGGGAATCATCACGAAGCTGGAACGTGACGGACACACATTCTTCCTGGACGCCCCGGAAGTCCACTCCCCCCTCAACTCCGGCGAGTGCTGCGGCCCATGCGAGGAGTGGTTCGATGCGATCGCCTATGACGACGCCAAACCGGGCGAGCCGTTCATCAAGATCGGTGTCGGCCTTTACGAAAAAACTTACAGTCCGAACCACTTGTGGTATTGCGCCTACTGGCCCCTGAAAATGTTCCCGTGGACCACAAATGCCGATAAGGACAAGATAGAGTTCATCCAGGAAGTCGACGGCCCCCGCGGCTGGGGCTACCGCTATGTGAAGAAACTCATACTCGTTCCGGGCAAGCCTGTCCTGCTGATCGAGCACTCCCTGACCAACACCGGGAAGCGGCGCATCGATGCAGAACAGTACGCCCACAACTTCATGGCACTCGACCGGAAACCTGTAGAGAAAGGACTGGCAGTGGCGTTCACTTTCACGCCGAAGACAGGTGCAGACATTTCAAAAATAGGCGTCATCGACGGGAAACGCCTCGTGGTTACGGCTGACAAGGTGGAAACCAAGTTCATCCCGCTCGAAGGCTGGGCTCCGGACGCACGTGATGTGGCGGCCACCATCACCATGCCGAAAGTGGCGGCAGGAATCAGGATCGGCGGCGATTTCACCGTCTCCAAAATGGGTGTTTTTCTATCTCCAGAACAGATTTCCTGCGAGCCGTTCACGAAAGTCTCGCTTGAACCGGGAGCCACTGCGACATGGACGCGGAACTACGAATTCCTCCTGGACGGCGCAGCGAAATAAAAGATGGCGTAATAGAGAGTATTATTTTCATGTAGATGGGATAAATGCTGAAGCTGTTTGCAAAATGCAAGAAAACTATTGTCGCGGGAATATCTTCTTGTTGGTGTTCACAACTTTAGTGTGTCTTCGTATTCAACGGGGTAGACACGCTAAAGTTTACCTGCCTCCGGCAGCGCCTTAGGCGACCAGGATCGTGAACACCAACTTAAGCAATCAGATCAAAAGAGGTAATTTTGAAATTACCTCGCTAAAAAAGGATTATTGAAAAATGCCCAAAATATTGAACATGCGGGAGAGGTTTTCCGCCCAGATGGGGAAGAATCCAGATGTGGCGGTTCCCAACTGGGAGTTCGGCTATTGGGATACGACCCTCTCCGAATGGCATGGTCAGGGACTGCCTGCGACGATCAGAAGCCCGACGGAAGCGTACCGGTATTTCGGCATTGAAGGTTTCCATTTCGCCGACGGCTTCTACGTTCCCGGCGGCAATCTGCGCCTATGTCCCGGATTAGAACCGAAATTCCTCGGCGTGGACGGCGGACAGGAGATACATGTTGACGGGGACGGAGTGAAATTCGCCAAATTCACTGAAGGTCAAAACACCATTCCGCATTATCTTGATTACCCCGTAAAGGGGCGCAAGGAATGGGAGACGATTTACAAACCCAGACTTGATGCGGACGCTCGCGGACGCTGGCATGAGGCGGATTGGAAGGCCGTCTTGAAAAGCTTTGAAGATTCGGGAAATCCGGTCTGCCTTTACCTTGACAGTTACATGGGCTATCTCCGCAACCTGATGGGCTTTGAAAATTTCTCCATGCTCCCGTATGACGATCCGGGACTTTTCGAGGAGATGGTTGAAACTCTCACCGTGATCAAGGAAAGGCTGCTCGACCGGATACCGGGATGGGTCAGGATCGACCTCGTCCACCATTGGGAGGACATATGCTACAACGCCGGTCCGATTGTTTCTCCGGATGCGTTCAGGAGCGTCGTGGTTCCGCGTATGAAAAGGGTGAATGACCGCCTGCGCAAAGAGTTCGGCTGCAGTTACATCTCGGTAGACTGCGACGGCAATTTTTCCGCGCTGACGGACGGCTGGCTTGACGCTGGCGTGAACATACTGATGCCCTGCGAAGTTGATGCGGGCATGGACATCATTTCCCTGCAGGAGGAATACGGGGACCGCTGCGGCTTCCACGGAGGCATCCAGAAGAAAGCCCTGATCGAAGGGCCTGAAGCCATCCGGAAGGAGCTTCAGCGGGTCTTGCCGGCTGTCAGGCGCGGCGGATACATTCCGCACCTTGATCACGCCTGCCCGTCGAATGTGACGCTGGAGAATTACAGATATTACATAAGGATGAAGCGGGAAATTTTGGGATGCGCCTGAGCGATCAGCCCTAGACCGGCAAATTAAAAGATAAGAACTGATTGAAAAAGTGCCCAAAAAACGTTTTTAGGAAATTTCACACTTTGGAGTACATACTTTAGTATGTCTTGGCATTCATAGTGTTACGCACGCTAAAGCGTGTACTCCAAATTTTGCAATCAGCATAAAAGAGGCAATTTTACATTTGTCGACATAAAACCATAAACTGAACGATAAAATAAAAAAAGGAGAAAGTATGAACAGGAAAATTTTGATGGCGTTGGCCGTTGCCGCACTCGGCTTCGGGGTCGCCGCGATGAATCTCAATGTGCCGGCGCCGTATGGTGATAAATGCTCGCCCCCGCAAAAGCCCGAGCTTGCATTTTACAGCGCTCAATCGGAGGATCTGCTCTTCGAGAACGGGAAGGAAATCGAGATCATCTGCCAGGCGGGACTGCGCGGAGTCGGCATGAAATGGACCCTCCACCGCAACATGGTGCAGAAGGAGTTCCGCTCCGGAAAAGCCGATCCCCTGCCCCCGAACCGTTTCAAGATCCGGATCGACACTGCGGACCTCCAGCCCGGATTCTATGATATACGTGTACTGCTCGACACAGGGGCTGAAAACACTGACAAAAATATTAAACGCCCCCTGGACGGAGTATGCGTTTTCGGTTGGAAGGTTTCCGAAATGCCGATCCGCGACACACGCCCATCCGATTTCCGCGCATTCTGGGACAAGGCGATGGCGGACTACTCAGCCATTCCGCTTGATGCGAAAATCGAGGACGAAGTGAAAATATTCAAGGGCAAGGAAATCAACGAATACAACCTCAAGTACGCATGCCTCCCCGGAGACTATGATCCGGAAGGCCACAGGTGCGAGGAAGTGGAATCGTACAAGATAAGTTTCGCAGGTCCCGACGGCGGCCGCGTCTATGCGTGGCTCGCAAAACCCCTCGGAAAAGGCCCTTTCCCCGCAATGCTCGTCCTGCCGGGAGCCGGATTCGGCGCCAGACCGCGTCCGCTGGAACATGCACGGCACGGTTATCTTGCAGTCGATGTCCAGATCCACGGGCAGGATGTGGATCAGCCGAAATACGAAAAGATTCCCGGATACAACGACAACTGGGTCTATGAACCGGTCGACAAGTTCTACTTCAAGAACGTCTATCTGCGTGCGGCCCGCGCGGTCGAATACCTATGCTCGCTTCCGGAAGTCGACAGGAAAAGGATCGTGACAGTCGGCGGCAGCCAGGGAGGGCGCCTCTCGATAATAGTCCCGTCTCTCGACAAGCGGGTGAAGGCGACAGTTCCCTGCATCGCAAATTCCCCGAACTATCCTCAGCTCCGCTGGGTGGCGAGATGCAACGGTTGCACCAGGCTCTTCGGTGACTGGAAAGATCCGGGATTCAACGACGGCGTGAAAACCAACGGAGCTGATCTTAAGGGTGCGCCGCCAGTGGTCGATGATCCCGAATGGCGCTGCTGGGCGTACTACGATCCTATGAATTTCGCGCCCGATGTCAGCTGTCCCGCCTTTTTCAATGCGGGACTGGTCGACCCGGTGTCGCCTCCCACCAGCATATGGGCGTCCTACAAGCGGCTGTCGAGCAAGGACAAGACCGTCGTCGCGCTGCCGGGACTCGGACACGACTGGTCGGCTGAGTTCGACCGCCGCGCCTGGAGATGGCTGGACAAGGTTCTAGTACCTTAGTTTATTATCTCACAGATGCATTTTATTTGTAAGCGTTAAGCTGTGTATTTGAACTCATTGTGCTCGTATTCATAAACAGTAGCTCGTGGCTTCAGCCCGAGAATCTTATGTTTTCGCGGTCTAAAGAGCCGCGCTACTTATGAGGCAAAAACGTTCAGCTTAACGGTTACTTTTATTTGCTGTATTTTTGCTTTTACGTCAGGCGCTTCGGCCTGACCTTGGACTGCGGTGATTCATCACCGCCTTGTATCGCAAAATTCATTCTGCGAAATTTAAACGGGAAATGAATTTCTCTGGACAAGGCGGCAATAAATTAGGCGGCTGGAGCCGCGACTCTAGTCGTCAGTCGTTGGTCGTCAGTCGTCAGTTAAAAGCACTGGACACTCGGCCACTCGGCCACTCGGCCACTGGTCACTTTGAAATTCCTTAACGTGGACTTAACCGGCTTCGCCGGGATTTAATCTCTTTTGAACTGTAGCGACTATTGCGTCTTTAGCGTTAATTTTCTTAATGCAAGAGGCGCAAAGGGCGCAAACGTGTTAGAATACAATTTCCTATACGATCAAGTTAGGCGGCCAGGGGCCGCAACTCTTTTGGGAACGCCACCAACTTGGTGGCTCTTAATATGCCGGCAGGTTGCCGGCGTACCGTTTTGAAATTCCTATACGATCAAATTAGGCGGCTGGGAGCCGCAACTTTAATTATGTTAATCCAATGCAAAAACAACGGAGGGCGGGTTTTCATACCCGCCAACAAGCAAGAATCGCGGGTTGGAAAACCCGCGCTCCGTTAGAATTCCTCTTTTGCCGCTCAATGATTACTTTAAAATTCCTTAGCGTCAAGTTACCGCCATCTGCGAATTTCCCAATTCGCAGAAGAGAAGACTGGTATCTATAACGCATAAAGCCACGCCAATGCGTTATTCAAGGGTGATCAGCAACGGTGATTTCAACCCTTCCAGCAGGTAGAGGCCGTTGTCGGCGTCAATCGGCCTGAAGGTCCCGTTTTTGATCTCCCTGACCTTCATTCCGTTGTTTAATCTCAGATAGTGATACAGCGGGCCATCCCCGTTTTCATATTCGACGGTGATCTCATTCCCCTTTTTACGGGAATAGACTTTTATTTTCTCTGTCCTGAAGCGCTCCTGGACAAATTCCCTGGCCGTCATGGGCCGTAAAAACGGGAACTTCAACGCGACCTCCCCCATGATCTTGTCCAGGCTCTCATGCAATTGCGGCCAGTTCATGTTGCCGCTGCTCTCGGTATACATCAGGTTGTCGGAATGGAAGCAATGCGAGAAGAGGCCGTAATACGCGATATAATTGAAGGCGTTCCACATCTCCTCAGCCTTATAGAATTCCCCGTTGCTGTTCCTGGGCAGAGCATACACCTCCGGGAAGTCCGGATCCATCCCTGCCTCCTGATACAATATGCCGCCTTTTTTCCCGGCAGTGTCACTGCTGAAGCCGGCAATGCCGCCAAAACATTTTATCCCGGGGAACACCTTTAAGACAGCGCTTTTCCCCTCCTTGGAAAGCTTGTTCACCGGAGGCACGTATGTGAAATAATCCGTTTTCCCCAATGTTTCATCGAGTGTTTTTTTGAGGCAGGCAAGGCTTGCCTCCATATCCTGGACGGATTTCCATGGCTGTTCATTCTTCTTGAAGCCTGAGGCGCCGGGTTCGCCCAGGACAAGCGATGCGTTGTTATAGCCGTGAATGCCCAGCTCATGGCCGTTCTTCATTATGTCCTTCCCGTAATACCTGATGAATTCTTTCATCCTGTCACTTATTTTCATATGAGGCACCGCCACGGAATAATCCTGGTTTGCCAGAACCAGACAGGTATACTTTAGCCTGTATTTGGCGGCCAGCTCCTTGATCTGCGGCCACCACACCTCATGGTAAAACTCCTCATAGGTCATGCCGTCGTAGTTGCCGGAAATAACATAATCGGATTTCTGCGGGATCGGAAAGGGGAAATTATCTATGAAAATCACTTTTGCGTTGAAAACCGTAGTTATGAAATAATCGTTCAGGAGTGAAGCCAGCTGCATCATCACGCCGCAGAACCTTGCATTTGTCAGGAGGCCGAAGTTCAAGACCAGGATTTTACCTTTTCCGAAAGAATACCTCCAGACAAGGGGGAATTTGTTTTCCGCCGTAACAATGACATCCGCGTTCTTTTCGAGAGTAACCTGCAAGCTTCCCGACCTGAGGCCCATATGCTCAAATTTGGACTCCTCCAGTCCCGGAAACAGCTTTACGGCCGGATTGAATCCGGAAACAATTGTGGAACCGCTTGTGTTTTTCACTCCGGCAAGATTCAATATAGTTTCACTGCCAGTGCCTAAAACCGGAAAAAAAACCATTCCGCCTTCAGCTACAAAACGAACTATGTCCGACTTGCAGACCATGGACGTGAAATCGTTGGTCGCAATAATCACAAGGTCATCACTGTTAAGCCGTTTCAGCTCATCCCCGATCTCATAGGAGCCCGAGTCAACGTTCCTGTAATTCAGTTTTACATTATTGAAGGCGGTGCAGATGTTCCGGTATAAATTCCTGCACGTTTCATTTCCCTGTGAACTCACTATGAGGATCTTCTGATATTGTTCCGCAGCGCAACATACGGCACACGGAACAAACCACGCGGCAAGCAGCAAGATAAAAGCCATGTTCTTTTTGCGCATCTTCATTGTCCCCCCCCCAACAGTTATAAAACAACATTTCAAACTGATTCCAGAGTAAAAGCATATGTTTGAGCTTGGTGCATTCTCCAATACTATCTCTCGGTTCCCCTTTGATTTCAAGTTTCCGCCATATGCTCCGATCAAAAAATCTGACTTTGAGTTTGAAATCTGTTCAAAGCCGGCGCCCCCCCTGGCAGTTCCCCGTGGTTCTCAGGAATAAGCCCCGATTCCGGTCCTGAAAAAAAAACGCTGGGAAACCAGGCGTCAGGAGAAAGGTTTTTATCTCTGATTTTTATTTTTTCAACCCTTGATTTTTCACATTTTTCTCATATAATATGTATCATGGTCATAAATGGCAAGATTTATGCTTTAATTATTATGAAAAAGGTATTCCAGTAATTGGGGGGTGAGCGTATTAAAACCTTTCTGACATTGCTTGCGTTCCTGCTGTCAACATGTGGCGTATTCGCCTCAACCACACTGTTCTATGACGATTTTACAGGCACTGGGCCTGACTTGGACAACACCCTCTGGCCATCCAGTGATTCTTCGGGAGAATACTGGAGGACTGATGTTAATCCTCCCCAAACCACATCCGACGGTTTTTATTTCACAGGAACTGACAATTCCTATATAACCAGCAAATCCACAGACACCACGAATCACTCGAATATCCATTTAAAATTTAAAATGGCATTAGATACTTTAACCGGGGCTTCTTGTCAGGCTCAATATTACAGTATCAGCGAAACCACCTGGGTCACTGTCGCCGAAATACTGACTTCAACTGGCAACAAGTATGTAGTACCTTCATATGACATTACGCTTCCGCCCGAAGCTGAAAATATCGCAGATCTCCAGATCCGTTTCAGGATTTACGGAACCGGGTACATGAAGCTTGACGAAGTATACGTGGTGGACAATCCCCCTGCAGTAGAGGCCGGCGTGAACAAGACCATCAGGCTGCCAACTTCCTCGGCCATAATTTCCGGCGCTGCAACTGACGGCACACATGTCATTCCGGCCACATGGACGCTTCTAACCAATCCTTCCGGGATAGCGGACATTGTCAACCCGAGCAGCCTGACAACGGAAGTCACAGGCTTAACTGCCGCCGGGGATTATGTTTTCAGACTGACAGCGACAGATTCTGACGGCCAGGTGGTTACTGACGATGTCACAATAACAGTAAATCCCAATATCTCCCCCATAGTGAATGCGGGGCCGGACATATTCATTTACTCCCCGGACAGCGCAACTACGCTATTCGGCATGGCCATGGATTCGGGCGGGACAATTATCAGCAGACAATGGACGCAAGCCCCAGCCAATCCAGTCCTCGCCATACTCACCGGCGACACCACCAATACGCTAAGCGTGAGCGGTCTGACGGCTGTCGGCAACTATGTCTTTACGTTCACAGCCACCGACAATTCCGCCCCATCCGCTTCCGACACTGTGACGGTGACGGTTCTGGCCGCCCCCGATCCGTTGGTCCCAGCCAATTTTCCGACCTTCAACTCCATACCGTACGCCATCGGAATGGCTATTGACGACCTGGGCTGGAAGCTCTGGGTCTACAAGGATTCCCTGAATACCAGAGATGCGAACGTTACTGACTATCAGCTCATCATGGATGTCGGAAAAGAGGTCGGCACCAGAATCATGACCGCCTGGATCATGTGCGACATGGATCGGAACTTCATCTGTGCAAAACCGAAATACAACACCCCCTACAAGATGACTGCGGACGGAACCAACTGGGACAACAGATGGCATTATTACGATAATGACTTCGACCTCATGGATCTTGTCAAGGACCAAAACGCCTACATGGAATTCGGCCTGCACGGCGCAAGCCATATCCATCCCATCGGGAACAGAAACTCGACCGATCCGTATTATCCGGACTACATGTATGACTTTAAAAACGGAGAGTTCGCCGATGTCGACACATTGGGTGTTTATAATGCGTCCCTGCCCTGGGGCTGGGATGACATGCGGAACAGGGCAACTTGCTTCCAGGAGCTGATCCGGCAATATTATACTTCCGATGAAATGTCCTTCCCTGAAGCTTTTGTTCCGCCGGGACATG
>JBAZRS010000156.1:0-10185 GCA_041662825.1 Victivallales bacterium
AGTTTGCCGCCGGATGATATCCTTTCCCTGAATAAGGCGAAAAGAGATATTGCCAGGAGCAGAAGCAGAGGAAGGGGGGTTTTCACCATGAAGCTGTAAATGAAGAAATACCACCAGCCGCGGGTGCTGAGTTCTCCGTTCAGGTATGAGTTGCGGGCGCTTGACTGTTTAAGTACAAATGAGAAACCGTAAAGGTAGGATTCAGGGAGAAGTTTCATTTCCTTTGCGGCAAGCAGCGCCTTTCCAGCATTTCCGGATGATTTGCACGCATCCTCAAAAGCCCTGTTCAAAGTTGTTCTGTCAGCCGATCCCATGTCGTTGATCATGGAATATCTGAATCCGAAGGACATCCAGATGAAGAATATGATTGAGAGAATATTGACCAGCAAGACTGCAGAATATGAAAGGAGCTGTTTTGCCTGCGTATTATTGGGCATCTTCCGGGAAAAAATCACACATTCGACATGATTCTTGTTTCTCAGCCTGATGAGAATGAGAACCAGATAAACAGGTATTATGATGAACGCTGAAAATTTTGAGACAAAGAGGATTGACAGTGCCAGCGATGAAAAGACAATGTTTCTGACGGTTATCCTGTTGAGGACATTCCATATGAAGATAAGCGCCAGCGTGAACGCCATGGCGGCCGCCATGTCGGAGGTGGCGAATCCGGCATGTGCAAGTATTTCAGGGCAAAGGGCGTAAAGCAGAAGAGACAGCAGCCCTCCACCTGTCCCGAATATTTTTCTCGAATAGAAATAGACAGCCAGTCCGGTTAGCAGGCTGAGGAGGGTTATCATCGCCCTTGAGGATGTCAGGATGTCTTCAGTATTGTTTCCGGACTTGTAAAGGAAATCTCCTGCGACAGTCCATTCGTCGGTTTTGAGAAGCGGTATTTGCCTGAGATCAGGAAATTTGAGTTTTTGAAGCAATAGGGGGATGGCCGTCCATCTTTGGGGGAAGTTCCCGTTTTCCGGATTCAACCTGTAGTCGTTTTCCAGCCAGTAGCTGAGCCCTCCGGCAATATGGACAGATTCATCGAAAACAGGTGATTTACGCTGCGATGCGGTGAAAACCAGCGAGAAGTGAAGCAATAGCAGAATTCCGACAATTGCGAACTCGACGAGAGGTTTTTTCAATTTAAATGAAACGCCTGTTTCCGTATTTGCGCTGCAGTTATCCGCCACAATCCCGTCCTGACTGGTAGTTGAATTGAATCTTTATCATTGACATATTAATATACAGTTCCTCACTTTTAATGAAAACCGGAATCAATATTATATGCCAAGATGGAATGATGTATAGAATGGGAAAGATTCTTGACAAAAAATATTGCATATGGATTATTTTGCTTTTCACGGCAGCCTTCCCTTATCTCGGTTCAATAAAGGGTGAATTTGTTTTTTCAGATATCCCCCTGATTCAGGAGGACCCTTTTTACAGGGAGCCCCGTCCATTCACGGATTGCTGGAAAAGGGATTACTGGATGGAGTCCATGGCACAGGGGCTTCACCGTCCCCTCACGGTTTATTCATATTGGTTAAACGCTAAAATATCCGGAATATATTCGCCTGCGTTCAGGGCTGTAAATCTCGCCTTCCACATATGTACTGTTTTCATAGTTTTCATTCTTGCGCTGCGTCTTGGCTTAAGCCGGATGGCGGCTCTGTTGGCCGGGGTTCTTTTTGCAGTCCATCCGCTGCACACGGAAGCCGTAATTCCGGCATTTGGAAGAGGGGAAGTGCTCTGCGGACTTTTTATATTCACCGGGCTTCTCTTCCATACTTATGTAGCTAAAAAACCCCTGTATTCCATCGGAACCGCCATATGTTTCATTTTTGCCTGCTGGTCAAAAGAACACGGGGTCGCCCTTATACCTCTCTGTATCCTCTATGACATCTATTCCGGAAGATTAAAAATAAGGGGGGGGCGCCTTCAGAAAGGGCTTGGAGTTTATTTTGTTTATCTGTTCGCGCTGGCCGTGATTGTTTTCGTGAGAATAGGGGCTATGGGCTCGCTCCTTCCGTCCATGAGGAATTTCACCCCCTTCCTAGACAACCAACTCGCCCTCTGCTCCCATCCCGTCCGAATTCTGAGCGCGATAGACATACAGGGGCTTGCTCTCCTCAAATTCATATGGCCGCTCACTCTCTCCCATGACTATTCCTACGCCCAGCTTCTCCCCCTTAAATCAGTCTTTGATATTTCGGGAATAGCTGCGGCCCTCCTGGTCCTGTCGATACCCTTTCTGTTGATGCGGCTGTTTCCCGAATTGAAAAAAGAAATCGGATTCTTTTTCCTTTCCTATCTTATCTGTGTTCTTCCGGCAGCCAATATAATCACGCCGACAGGCACCATATTTGCCGAAAGGCTTTATTACATCCCAAGCATCTGGCTGTGTTTCGCTTCGGCATGCATTCTCATGCGAGTTTCGCAAAAAATGGACGCGCGTCTTTTCACCGCAGTTGTCATGCTCATCTTATTCGCCCTTGGCGCAAGGACCTGTCTGCGCTCTGCTGACTGGCATGATCAGCTCAGTATCACGCTGGCGGGGACAAGGACTTCTCCGCTGAGCGTCAAAACCTGGAACAATCTTGCCGTTGAACTGGCTCATTCCAATGATTTCAATAATGCAATTGCATCATGCGACAGGGCGCTTGAGATCCACCCCTCTTACAGGATGGCTTTGGTGAACAGGGCGTTCTACAACATCAAGCTCGGTAACTTTGATTCAGCCGAAAAAGACTTGCGAAAGTTGATTTCACTGGGAACGCCCAACCCCGAAGTGTATAATAAGCTGGGTGCGATACTTGCAAACAACGGGAAATCCGCAGAGGCCTTGGAACTCTGGAAGATTTCGCTCAAGCTTGACGGGGGACAGACTCTTATCGGGCGCGCTATAAACGATTTGCAGAATGAAATAAATCTGGAAGAAAAGAAAAATGACATTCAGCGCTAGTCTCAAAAAGACGAGAAGGATTTTTCCCTATGTCTTCGGAGTATGCCTTCTTGCGGTGCTCATACCGTATTTTGATTCGCTACAGGGTGATTTTGTTTTTGACGATGTGCCTCTTATCCAGAAGGATCCGTTCTATGTTCAGGAGGATAATCCCCTCAAATGCTGGACGCGCGATTTCTGGAAGGAGAACATGAAGCAGGGTCTTTACCGGCCCTTCACGCTTTTTTCATACTGGGTCAACGCCAAGATTAGCGGAATCTATTCGCCGGCATTCAGGATTGGCAACCTGGTTTTCCATCTGCTTGCCACAATACTTGTTTTCAAGCTTGCGTTGCGGCTCAGGCTGGGGCACTGGACTGCGATGTTCGCAACGCTTCTGTTCGCGGTGCACCCGATCCATACGGAAGCCGTGATTCCCGCTTTCGGGCGAGGGGAGCTGCTTTGCGCCCTCTTTCTACTTTGCGCCCTGATAATCCACACCTACGTTGATAAAAACAGATCCCTCTGTGCCGCCGCCGGACTCAGCTTTCTCTTCGCCTGCTGGTCAAAGGAACACGGCCTGGCTTTTCTTCCCCTCTGCGTCCTTGCCGATCTTTACCTCAGAAAACCTTTAAGCACCGTGGAGTTCAAGGACTTCTTTAAGGGCAGGGCTCCGTTTTATCTGCTATACGGTTTTGTTGCCGCCGTCTTTTTTGCCTCAAGATATTTGGCCCTGGGCACGCTCATACCCTCTAAAATAAATTTTGATCCCGCCATAGACAATCCCATCGCCCTCTGCCAGTTCCCCCTGAATGTCATAAGTGCCCTGAAAGTGCAGGGGCTCGCCCTCTCCAAATTTTTCTGGCCCGCAGTGCTTTCCCAGGATTATTCCTATGCCCAGCTGCTGCCTTCGGTTTCGGTGTTTGACTGGAAATCATGGCTGACAGCCATTCTCTTCCTTGGAATCCCGGCATTGCTATGCGTTTCATTTAAAAAGCTCAAATACAAGATCATATTCCTTGTGACGGCGTATGCGGTCTGCGTAATTCCCGCCGGAAACATCATTATAATGGCGGGGACGATATTCGGAGAAAGGCTGCAGTACATCCCGAGCATATGGCTCTGCATGTTTTCCGCAATCCTCATTTCCCTGCTTTTCAGGAAATTCACAGCGCGGACAGTCCTCATGGTTTCCGCGGCGATTGTCATTGCCGCTTCCCTGAGGACTTATGAAAGGGGAAAGGACTGGGATAATCAGATGAGCCTGGCGACCGCAGGCGTGAGAGCCGCCCCGGACAGCGTGAAATCCTGGAACAATCTCGCAGTCCAGCTGGGCGAATATGCTGAAGTGGAAAATGACCCGAACGAGAAGATTAATAAATACAGGGAGGCTGTCCTTGCCTGCAACAGGGCGCTTTCAATTTATCCCGGTTTTCTCCAGGCATACGGAAACAGGGGGATCTACTATTCACTTCTCGGATGCTATGACGAGGCTGAAAAAGACCTGAGGAGGGTGATTTCAGTCTCCCCGAAATTCTACAGTGTCAATTACACCCTCGGAGCGCTTCTTGCGGAGCGAGGCAGGCTGGAAGAGGCGAAGACGATATGGGAAGAACTGCTCAAGGCCAGGCCGGAGGATCAGGTTCTCAGGCAATCATACGAAAAACTCTGTGCCGACATCAAAGAAAAACAGGGCGGCAAGGGTAAAACCGATTGACAATTTTTGAATTTGAATTATTATCTGCATTCCGAAAAAGGTTTATACACTACGTTTTAAGGATGTCCGACCATGTCTCACAAAAAACACAATGGAAAAGAAAACCATAATCTTAAGAATGAATGGGAGGCAGCCCCTGAAGCCGCAATCCCTTCCCCGGAGGATGAATTGAAGAAACGCATTGCGGCGCTTGAACTTGAACTGGCTGAAACGAAAGACAAGCTTTTGCGGGCCCATGCCGATTTCGACAACTACAGGAAGAGGGCTTCCAAGGAGATGAAAGATCTGAGGACAATAATCAAGGCCGATACCATGGTGCCGGTCTTGAACGTTTTCGACCATTTCAACATGGCCCTTGACGCCGCAGAAAAAAAACCGGACTTCAAAGTACTTGACGCCGGGATGAAGATGATTCTTTCCGAATTTGAAAAGGCCATGAGTGAACTTGAAATAAAAATACTTGATGTCAAGGAAGGCCAGGAATTCGATCCGAATGTCCATGAGGCTGTCAGCAAGGAGTATTCGGACAAATATGAAGAGGGGAAAATCCTCCGGCAGTGGAAGAGCGGCTATAAGATGGCTGACAGGCTTCTAAGGCCGGCGGTAGTGGTTGTCAGCAGCGGCCCGCAACTGCCTGAATCGCCTTCCGTAAAGGAAAATGCGGCTGAAGACAAAGAAAATATACAGGAAAATTGACATATGTCCTCAAAACAGGATTTTTATGAATTGCTAGGAGTTTCAAAGACAGCAAGCCCTGAGGAAATAAAGAAGGCCTATCGCAAGCTTGCGATAAAATATCATCCCGACAAGAATCCGGGCAATAAGGAGGCCGAGGAGAAATTCAAGGACATTTCCCATGCCTATGAAGTCCTGACAGACGAGCAGAAACGTTCACTCTACGACCAAGTCGGGCACGAGGCGTTCACATCACGCGGAAGCAGCGGGCCCGGAGGACGCGGCGGTTTTGAATATCATGACCCTTATGACATTTTCAGCCAGTTCTTTGGAAACGCCGGCGGAGGCGGAGGATCAATTTTCGAGGAGTTCTTTTCAGGCGGTTCCTCCCGCAGATCGGCTTCAGGCGAAAGGGATGGCGCCGACCTTCGTTTTGACATTGAAATTGATTTTGAGGAGGCCGTTTACGGGGCCGACAGGAAAATCAAGATTCCCCGGCTTGAAACCTGTGACTCATGCAGCGGCAGCGGATGCGAGCAGGGTACGGGGAAAAGCACCTGTTCGAAGTGCCGCGGCACCGGGCACATATCAATGTCGCAGGGCTTTTTCAGCATCAGGCAGGCCTGTCCGTCCTGCCGTGGAACTGGGCAGATCATACAGAATCCCTGCAGGAAATGCGGCAGTGAAGGCAGGATGCGTGTTGAGAAAATCCTCAAAATACATATTCCACCTGGTGTCGACACGGGCTCCAGGCTCCGCGTTTCAGGCGAGGGGGAAAGCGGTGTGCGGGGAGGTCAGTCCGGCGATCTGTACGTTGTCATCCATGTCAAACAGCATGAGATATTCCAGCGTGACGGGCTGGACATAGTATGCGAACTTCCAATTGATTTTTCGACTGCCGCGCTGGGCGGCATTGTTGAAGTCCCGACGATAACCGGCAAGACAAAGCTCAAGATACCGGAAGGCACACAGAACGGTTCGGTCCTGCGTCTGAAGGGGAAGGGCATGCCTTCATTGCGCGGCGGCCAGCGGGGCGACCATCACATTAAAATTTTCGTAGAGGTTCCCACCAATCTGACCCGTGAACAGAAGGATATTCTCGCCCAATTCAAGGCGGCCAATGATTCTTCAGGCAATCATCCGCTGATTGATTCGTTTTTCAGCAAGGCCAAACGCTTTTTCACAGGCGGAGATGAGGCCTGACGGATTTCGGAGGTCGGTAGTCTGGTGTCGGTGGTCTGTGAAGACGTAAGACAGCGGACAGGCATTTGGAGTCTGGAATCTGGAATGCAAGTCCCGCATTGGCTGTTTTTTATTCAAAAATAATAACCAAAGCAAATGTTATTCGTGTAATTAATTTATTTCACGGTTTATATTCATCTGCGTATTCAGTGTGAGGCGTTGCTGTTAAATTTGTTACGGGTTAAGCGTCACTAAAGTTTTTCACGGTAAAAAGGTGGGGAATATGCTGAAACAAAAAGAGGTGAAAGCCATTGGGGGACCTGTGCCGCCGTCCATATTGAAGTTCCTTGATAAACGAACATTTAAGGTTGACATAGTATTCGTGTTCATCTCCTTGATTGTCGCAACCGTCCTGCTTCTCGCCTGCTTTTCCTACTTCGAAAATAAGAAATCCACGCTTGATCTTATCCATGGAAACTTTGAGGAAGAGGCCGATTCCGTCATGTATAAGACCGATAATTACATGCGGGCCGCGCAGCTTACCGCCGAAATCACCACGGAGCTGTTTGACGATCCCGGACTTGAGCTGGGGCTGGACAGCGAAGAGGCCAGATATCTTCTTAAAATCATCACCGGCCATTCCCAGATAAGCTTCTGCTATTACGGGGATGAACAGGGGAATTTCCTTCAGGCGGGCATACCCTCCAGAAATGAACTGTATACCAAGCGCATCCGCCAAACGGACGGAAAAGCCGTAACGGATTTCCGCTACTTTGATTTGAACCTGAATAAGTTGCGCGAGGAATGTCTTCCTGATACCAAATACGATCCCAGGGAAAGGCCGTGGTATAAGGGGGCTAAAGCCAGCGGTAAAACATATTGGACCGATCCGTACATTTTTTTTGAAAACGGGGAGCCGGGCATAACAGTGGCATGCCCCGTATTCAATAAGGATAAGACGCTCAAGGGAGTTGTGGCGGCGGATATAGTCCTGGGCGGCCAGTCCAAATTCCTGAAGAACATAAATATCAGCAAGAACGGACTGGTTTTCATTCTAGATGACAAGGAACAGCTGATTGCCTATCCGGATCCGAGGCGGATGATGACGGTTGAAAACGGCGTAGCGCGGAACCTGAAGCCCCGTGAACTCAAGATCCCGTGCGTTACCGAAGCCGTGAGGAATTACGAGGACAAGGGTGAAAAACTTTTCTCATATGATGTCGCCGGCACGGAATATCTCGCCTGTTTCGCAAAGTTCCCTCCTGAATTCGGAAAAAAATGGATGTTTTCCATAATCGCGCCCGAAGACGACTTTCTGGGGCCGATGAAAGACACGTTCCGCAAGATACTTTTTCTTTCCCTCTGCATACTTCTTGCCTCAGTGCTGACAGCCGTACTCCTGGCTAGACAGATATCCAGGCCGATAGAACAGCTCGCCGCAGATGTGCTTGAGGTGAAAAACTTCAACCTGGACTCCCATACTGAAATCAATTCCCATATCCATGAGATCCAGACTATGGACTCTGCAATAAGGGCCATGAAGAACAGTCTGAAAGCATTCAAGGTCTACGTTCCCGCAACACTTGTCAAACAGCTTATCGAGTCCGGGGAAAATGTGACAATCGGGGGGAAAGACAGGGAATTGACACTGCTCTTCTCCGATATCGCCGATTTTACGCAGATTTCGGAAAGCATTCCGCCTAAGGATTTAATGCTTCAGCTGTCGGAATATTTTGATGCGGTGGCGCAAATCATAGAGACTGAAAAAGGGACGGTGGACAAATTTATAGGGGATGCGGTGATGGCATTCTGGGGAGCGCCACTCGTCAACGACGACCATGCGGTCATGGCCTGCCGGGCGGCTTTGAGATGCCAAAAGGAGATTGAAGTTCTGAACAGGGTATGGGAAAAGAAGGGCTGGACTCCGTTTTATACCAGGATCGGGCTGCATACAAGCTACAATGTTGTCGGAAATATGGGTTCGAAGCAACGCATGAACTACACCGTTCTCGGTGAAGGGGTGAACCTGGCGAGCAGGCTTGAGGGAGTGAATAAGATTTACAGCACAAGCATCATCATCAGCAAATCGACCCACAGGTACGTCCAAAACCGCTTTATATGCAGGATACTGGATCAGATTGCAGTAAAAGGAAACAGCCAGAGCGTTGTGATATATGAACTGCTGGCGGAAAACAATTCGCCGGAATCTGAAAAACTCAGGGTGTTTTCCGACAGGTTCCAGGACGCCTACAACCTTTATCTGAAGAGGGACTGGAGAACTGCAAGGGAATTGTTCCAATCCGTACTGCAGGATTTTCCTGATGATAAAGTGTCATCGCTCTACCTCGGAAGATGTGACAAATTCCTTGAAAACGCCCCCGATGAATCCTGGAACGGGATTACAAGGCTGGAGACGAAGTGACTCCGTGACATGGAGCCGGTGCCCGGATAGTCTCAATACAGCGATTTCTGGGCGGATTTAAGCTGCCTTATGGCCGCTTCAGCGCCGTCCGGAGACCTGAATACGGAAGTTCCGGCAACCAGCATGTTTGCGCCGGCTTCGGCGGCGCGGAATACGTTTTTTACGTCAATCCCGCCGTCAACTTCAAGATGAATGTTTTTTGAAAGCTTTTTAATCGCCTCCCTTACTTTCCGGACTTTCAGCAGCATGTCGGGCATGAAGCTCTGGCCTCCGAATCCGGGTTCAACAGTCATTACGAGCACCAGGTCGATCTTGTCAAGATATGGAATTATCTTGTCCGCCTCTGTCTTGGGGCGGACGGACAGTCCTGCGGAACATCCGAAACTGCGTATTTCGCGGATCGTGTCTTCAATGTTGTCCGCGCTCTCGGTATGAAATGTTATATGGTCGGCCCCCGCTTCAGCGAAGGATTTTACAAAAAACTTGGGGTTCGTCACCATGA
This sequence comes from Victivallales bacterium, assembly GCA_041662825.1. Lineage (GTDB taxonomy): Bacteria > Verrucomicrobiota > Lentisphaeria > Victivallales > GWF2-50-93 > GWF2-50-93. Next base: position 9,437 of record JBAZRS010000156.1, read on the forward strand.
GATGGACGTCAAACGGCAGACTGCTGACTTTCCTGATCGACTGAACGAGCGGCGGGCCGAGGGTGAGGTTGGGGACGAAGTGTCCGTCCATAACGTCGATATGGATTACGTCGGCCCCCGCTTTCTGAACTCTTGTTATCTCATTTCCCAGTTCTGCGAAATTCGCAGCAAGGATTGAAGGGGCGACAAGGATTCTCTTCGAGTCAAGTATGCTCAATGGATTGCGCGCCATGCTTATTCTCCGTTTTTTTAATGCTACCTCAAGTTCCCAGGCAAGACGCCTGTCTTGCGTTTCAGTCCGGTAAAATATATTTCAATTGAACTGATTTAAAGGAGTCTAGTCTATAAAAATAGTTTTTCATCCAAATAAATTACTCCTTTGAATTTATTTGGATGAAAAACTATAGTCGTATCATGAAAAAAATTAAACCTGTTCCCAGTAGACATATGCCCCAGGGGCTGACCATCCTTTATGAAGATCAGGATGTCATTGTCATCGACAAGAGCTCCGGGTTGCTGACCGTGGAGGCGAATTATGAGAAACAGAATACGGCCCATAACATTTTGACCAACTATATCCGCAGGGGCAGCAGCAGTTCTACGAAACAGCTTTTTGTCGTACACAGGCTGGATCGTGATACTTCCGGGGTGCTTGTGTTTGCCAAAACTGTAAAGGCCTGGCAGAGCCTTAAGGAACAGTGGGGAACTGTAAAGAAAAAATATCTGGCAGTGGTTCACGGGACATTGAC
>JBAZRS010000157.1:0-10115 GCA_041662825.1 Victivallales bacterium
CCCGTTCCTCTTCCCGTTTGCCGCGGCGTTTATGAGATTTTTAATGCAGTTGTCCGTCCGCCCGGTCAGGGTGTTCCAGCTGGAAGTTCCGGGGCATACATAGAACGGAACGCCGTATTTCGCGAAAACCTTTGTCTCCTTTTCAAACGGATGCCCGTGGTCATAACCCCAGTTGAGGGCGATAATGTCTTTCGGGAGGTCGGCCACATATTTGGGTTCGTGGAGAATTATGTCCGCCCAGAACATCATCTTCCTCTTGTTCTTTTTAACAAGCTTGTGGATTTCAAGCAGGTGGTCGAGATAGACCTTGGTCTTTCCCTTCTTGTCGCACTGGCTTTTGCTCCATCCCTGTCCGAGTTCCCAGGTTTCGTCACAGCCCACATTGAATGATCCGCTCCGGAAATTCGGAAGGAACTCCCCAAAGAGCGAATCGATAAGCTCTAGGCTTTTCGAGTCGGGCTTCAAGGTTGATCCGCTGGATGTCTTGTTTCCCCATGGAGTATTGAAGCCGTCCGGGCATTCTCCAAGATGTTTGTATTCGGGATGCCTGAGCCAGCGTTCGAAGTGTCCGAATGAATTCAGATTGGGGACAAGGTCGATGAAACGGTCGGCGCAGTAGGCGTCAAGTTCAATGATCTCCTGGGCCGTCATTGGAGAGGAGTCGCGCCAGACGATTTCATGTGCGGAGAAGGCGAATGTGTGCTCGGTGTAAAGCTCGAGATGGTTGATTTTCAGTGACGCGAGGAGGTCTGCGAGTTCATACAGCGTTTTCATGGTCGGAACCTTGCAGCGGCTGATGTCAAGCATCGCCCCGCGGACCTTGAAATCCGGCCAGTCCTCGATCTCGATGTCCGGAAGCTGTGCTCCGAACTGCTCAATGATCTGGGATACAGTCTGCAGCCCGTAAAAAATTCCGGCTTCTCCGGCCGAAGAAATCCTTATGCCTTTGCCTGTGACATCCAAGGAGAAGCTTTGAGTATTGTCCTTTTTACCGGTTTCAATCAGGGCTTCAATCAGGATATTCCCTTTTGCGGGAGACGCGGCGGTCACCTCGGGTTTCACATGGAAGGAGGAATTGAGATTATTGGCGAACCTTATAAAATGATTTTTCAACGCAGGTGAAAAATCTGATTGGATCTTTATCCATTTGAATCCGGACAAGTCTGCAATTCTTCCGGTCTTCTTCATTTTCTGAGGCATCGGGCACAGAGAAATCTCTCTCATATTTGCATTCCCCCTTTTTTGCTAGGGGAAAATATACCGTTTTTTATAGTATCTGACAACAGAGATAGTTTACTTTTGCGCACCATATGTCAAATTTCGCGGCTGCCGGATTTTTTTGAATCGGCTGATCTCACGGACGGTCAAAAAAAATGGCACCCGGAAAGGGCGCCATTTCCTGTCAGCATCTGAAAGGTTATTTAGCGGCCACCGGATCAAGGAAGAATCCGCTGATCGCGGCGTTAGGGCCGGCGGTGAGGGTTAGTTTAACCGTGACTGTCCCGGTGACATTGTACACCAGGTATTTGCCGCAGCTGTAGGCGGACAGTTCGCGTTTGTCAAGGACCTTGTCTCCATCCTTGATTTCCACTTGCATTGTGCGCGCGTCGGAGCAGTCCCAGTCAAGCGAGTAGACGGCAAGCTGCACAGGCTTTTCACCGACATTGATAGTAGCGCTCAAATCGCCGTACCAGCAGGCGGCAATACGCTCCTCTTTCTTCCCGGGTTTGTGCGGGGCGCGGGCATCGTCGGTCTTCTCCACCCATACATAGGTTGCACTGTCGGCAATGTCGATCTTCACCCCTTTGGAAAGTTTCTCTGCGAAATCAACGGCAATCTTATAGCCTTCCTTGCCATAGACCCCTTCCCAGTTCCCCTTGGTTTTGTCGTCCAGTTTAACGAATGTGGCGGTACCGGCGGCGTTGACGAATGGGACCATGGAGATTAGTGTCATGACGGTGATCAACAGCATTTTCTTCATAAGTGATTCCTTCCATAAGGCCAATTGCAGAAATCTGATTATTATAGACTTCTTAGGCTGGCGGTTTTCCTGTTCTTATTAATTATTTTTCGGGAGATGGGATTTTACTGATAATATCTTGTTTTTTAGATGCTCCTCCTTTCGTTCCCTTAAAACGTCATCTGCATGAATTGCGGACGGGAGTCATGATCTGCATACGCCTCAACGATAATCAGAAATGATTGAAAAATCAAGACAAATCATAAAAAAAGGGATGATGGCGGAAATTTTATAATTTAATTCTATTTTGTGCGGTCTATTTCAATTTTTCCGGGTGCCGGAAAAATTATGACGACTTGATTTATTTTCCAGTTCCGGTTATCTTCAAGGCTGTATGCAAATCAAAATCACCGGCAATCAGCATGTTTACTTTCGCACACAACAATCTGAACGTTTTCGACCTGGAGAAAAGCCTTTCCTTCTATCAGCAGGCGCTTGGTTTGAAAGAGTCAAAAAGAATTGTTGATCCCGGCGGGGCATTCATCATTGTCTATCTTTCAGACGGTGAATCAAGGCATCTTCTGGAACTGACCTGGATGCGCGACATGGATCGCCCCTACAACCTTGGGGACAATGAGATTCATCTGGCGTTCAAAACCGATGATTTTGAAGCCGATCGCCAAAAACATCAGGAGATGGGCTGTATCTGCTACGAAAATAAAGACATGGGAATTTATTTCATCGCCGATCCGGATGGCTACTGGTTGGAAATCCTGCCGCCGTCGAACCGTTAGACGGATTTTACCCGCCATATGCCAATTTTTCCGGTGGCCGGAAAAATTATGAAGTTGCAATAATACACGTATATGATATTTTAATATACGTATATAGGAGGTGGTCATGAAGAATAAACTGACGGTTACTGTTGAGAGGGAGCTTATCCCCAAGGCAAAGGCCTATGCAAAGCAGCATGGAACCTCACTGTCTGAAATCATAGAGGAGACGTTTAAGAAACTTTCTGACAGGCGGGGGGCTTCCTTTTCCGACAGGTGGAGAGGTAAATTCACGGTTGCGCGGAAAAATGAGCACAGATTTAAAAAGCTTTCTGAAAAATATTTATGAAAATATTTCTGGACACAGACGTTCTAATTGATGTTGCCCTTGACAGAAAGCCTTTTTCAAACGATGCGTCTCTGCTTTTAGACAAGCTTGAGATGAAACAGGCTGACGGTTTTATAGCATGGCATTCCCTGTCAAATTTATATTACATTTGTTCGTCATCCGTCCACGATAAGAAACTTAAAGGATATATCAAAGATCTTCTGATTTTTTTATCAGTGTCTGAGACAGCCGCTAAAGACGCAATCTACGCATTAGGTTTAAATGTCTGTGATTTTGAGGATGCCATGCAGATTTCCGCTGCAATGTCTTGCAAGGCCGATTTTATCGTCACAAGAAACATACGGGATTTCAAACACTCCCCGATTCAAGCCTGCCTCCCGGGGGAGATCATAAAAATTATCGATAAAGACAACCTCTAAATTTATTGGTACCCATGTATATTATCCGACAGAACTGAACAGGGAAAAACAGAATGAAGAATAGGGATGACGACGACGACGATGTGCGCAACTTCTGGGATCAGGTCTCATCGGACTGGGAGATACAGGTCGGAGACAAGGGCGACAGCAACAGGCTTCTCAATTCAGACCCGGTTCTCTGGAAGTTTGCGGGATCGGTGCGCGGTCTGACTGTCCTGGACGCCGGATGCGGCACCGGCTACCTGTCGAGGAAGCTTTCCGACAAGGGAGCTTCCGTAATCGGAATTGACCTGTCCTCCAAAATGATCGAAATCGCCCGCCAGAAGAACCCGGAAATGGATTTCCGCATTGATTCATGTTCCGAACTGCGGACACTGGAAGTCAGTTATTTTGACATGCTCATTGCAAACTACGTACTTATGGATCTGCGGGATCTCCAGGGCGCCGTGAAGTCGTTCCACCGGGTGCTGAAACCCGGAGGAGTCGCCATCCTCATTTTTTCCCACCCATGTTTCCCGCAGGCGAGGGCGGCAGTGAACGACCAGAACGGTACCGTGACCTATGTCTGGGACAACAATTACTTTGAAGAGGCGCGGCAGACATCTCCGCCATGGGGGCATTTCAAATCGGACTTCATTTGGTATCACAGGCCGCTTTCAGCATATTGGAAGGCTTTCAGGAGCGCCGGCTTCGAAGTCGTGGATTTCGACGAGCCTAACCTTACACGCGAAAGATATCATCTTGCGGCAAACAAGAGGCAGCTCAGCAACGGCAAATCGCGACCATATTCTGTGGCGTTCAAGCTGAGGAAAACACTTTCTTCCAAGTCTCACTCCGGTTGATAATTTTTCTCAAAAAAATAATTATTTTTGAGAAAAATTATATATTCCAACCTTGTTTACGACCCTGCTTACACCCAGTAGCTTCACATGCAGTTTCATTCCTGCAGGGATTTTCACAGCCGCCTCTATTTTTCCGTCTTTCCTTTCCCATCTTGCCTTTATCTCACCTTTCGGGGAAGGCACCGACGCTTCGGCAAAATCAATACCGTCCACGAACTGGGGGGAGAACTCAACTGATTCCCATGCAGGCCCCAGTTGCCTGATCCCGGCAAGGATGTTCACAAAATGAAATGACGGATGCGCAGTCCAGGCATGGGAGCAAGATCCTCCTGCGGTTTCAGTCCAGTCATATCCCTCCCAGGTTGTCCCGGTGCTCAGCATCGGAGACCATTTCTCCCTTATGAATTTTATGACTTCATTCCCATAGCCCCATCTGCCCATGGTTTCGAAAACATACGTGCCCCAGAATGCCGACGGGACGGCCCAGGATGCTTTCTCATCCCTGAGATACGGGAGTATCCTTTTCTCAATCATGTTGCCGTGTGATTCCGGCTTCAAGTTCAGCATCAGCGCCATGATCTGGTCGTGTACGGACGCTTCGCCGGACTGTTTGCCGTCCTTGTCAAGGCATGCGCAGAAAAGCCCTGTCTTGCTGTCGAACAGTTTTTTCACGATAAGTTTACGACGGCTGGCGATTTCGGCGTCGCACTTCCTGAACTTCCTGGTTTTCCCGGTCAGCTTAAGGAGTTTTGCGTAATATCCCAGAGTTACAAGATGCCAGAGATTGAGGAATGTCGGGACACGTTCCTTCGGCAAACTCGACCAGTCTTCAAAAAGCCAGAAGCGCGGATCATAGATAAGCAGACCGTTTTCATCGCGGACTTCTGGAGATTCGAAATATCCGAGGATTTCCTTTATCCTCGAATGCTGTTCAAGGAATACATTCAGATCTCCTGTCTGCCAGTAGTAATCCCATATCGTGAGAATCCAGGTAAGGGAGAAATCAGGAAGGATGCACCATCCCGAAGAAGTGGGGGCGTGGCCGTAAGTCAGCCCCTGCGGTGCGCGCTGCCCTGCGATCGAGCTTATGCCTCTGGCAAGGAGCCGTGCATCACCGTCGATGAAGAAAGTATTTGCGGCCTGGACGCGCGCATCTCCCCACCACTGCGCCTGTTCGCGCCATGGAGTATCGACATAGGCGTCTAGCGAGCATATCTGCTGAGTATGGCGGCAGATGGAATAGATGTCGTTGAGGACTCTGTCGGAAGATTTGAAGTTTCCTTTCATTGTGAAAGGATAATAAGCCGTCCTCAAACTCAACTTTATTTTCAGGGGTCTAGTCACATCGCGCGCCACTATGGAGAAATGACGTCCGCCTATGGTATGGTAGAATTCATGTTCCGTCTTTCCCTTTGCAGGCCGCAGTCTGCTCGCCAGCGCGACATGGCAGCCTTCTCCCGGCTTGAGAAACACGGGTATCCCCCCTCTCAGGCACTGGAAGTAATGGAAGTCGATAATCTCTTCTCCGCCCGCAGCTTCGACTGAAACAATGAGGTTTCCCACGGCGAATTCGCCCATATCGACAGTTATCGAGCGAAATTTCCCCTTGCCGACAGGCCTGACGGTTATTTCCAGGAAGTCTTTTCCTGAAACTGATTTCACCGCATTTCCTCTCTCCCATTTTTTTACGGACGAAAATTCATTGTCAATGAAATGCCAGGAAATATTCTTGCACATTTTATAATCACCGGAACAGATCCCGACTCCCGCTGAAGTTACCGCCGCAGGCTTGGTTATGTCCTCGCGGAGCATCGGAATTCCTCTAGGCTCGACACTGTCGTACGGGGGCTGGCCGAACGGAGTCGAAAGTATCTGCTGTCCAACTTCCGGGAAATATTTTGCGCACCAGCCGACCGGTTCTTCAGCGGAGAATATCCATGACCTGTCATCTTTCGCAGCATTGAAATCCTCCTGGAAATCCAACTGCATCGACAATCTGGCGGTTTCGACATTATAGGCGTAGGCGCGGCGCATCTTCCATTTTGCCTCTTTCGGATGGGTCTCTGAATCCCCCCATTTTTCGGCGCTCGAATGGATTTCAAATTCACCCCATTTGGCTGCGCAGATCATTCCCGCTTTGGTGTGGTGGAGATACTGGAAGGTGCTTATCCCGGGTGTGTAGGCTTCAACCGAAATCCAGTTTTTACCGGTTCGCAAATGCTTTTTAATGTCAACTTCATCGAAGGGCCAGTGGCTCTGATATCCTCTAGCAGGCCCACGGCAAACGTAATTTCCGTTCACATGCAGCCTGTATGACTTGTCGGCAGTTATGAAGAAAGGCGCTTTCGCGGGAATCTTCTTCAACTCGAAATCATATCTGAACTGTGCGAAGTGGTTGAGAAGATACATATAGCCCTCTGGCCATATCCAGACGGATTTCCGAAGAGGATGATCGGACGGTATCGAAGCGCACTTTTCATTATCCATATGACAGTCTCCAGTTTTATTTCTTGACTTTGCTCTGGCAAATCTATGGACTTTCCGTAATTTGTCAAGCTGCTGCACCATGCTGAACGTAGAATGCGCTTAGATGTTATTTGGTTCTTCACAAAAATAGTGTATTCTACGCAAAAGGGGAATATATTTTGACAACAGTCAGAAGCACGGGAGGTTAACATGGAAATGTCCGTATTCATTGCGAAAATCGCAGCAGTGATTTATCTGTCGGCTTCCCTGGGCGGGTTTTCCGGCAGGGATTATTATCGCAGGATTTCAGACGACATGTTCAAGAACGCCGCCCTGACCTATTTAATGGGCTTCATTACCGCCATCATCGGTGTCATTATTGTGGACTGCCACAACCTCTGGGTGAGGGATTGGACTGTCATGATAACGGTTATAGGCTGGCTGGCCCTAATTAAAGGTGTTCTCATAATCGCCTGTCCAAATCTCATGCAGCGCCTGTCCGAGCCGTTTCTTGCCGAAAAGGCCCTGAAGATTTTCCCGTATGTCACGCTCCTTCTCGGACTCGTGTTTGCATATTTCGGGTTTGCAGTTTGACGGGATTACAGGATTTTCATTATAAAAGAATAGACTTAGTGCCTCTGAGGCTTTGTGAGAGAAAATGAAATATTTACGTGCGAAAATCACAAGGGTTCTTATTGAATATTTCGGTGCTGACGACCGGCGGATTGAGCACGCCCTGCGAGTATTGCATCATGCCGACAATATCATGGCAAACCGTCCCTCCTGTGACCAGGAGATAGTCATCGCCTCTGCCCTTCTTCACGATGTCGGAATCAAGGTGTCCGAGGAAAAACACGGCTACAACAATGGTAAGACACAGGAGCAATACGGTCCGCCGGTTGCGGAAAAACTTCTAAAATCAATCGGATTTCCGGCCGGAAAGATAGAGATTGTGAAGGACATAATCGGAAACCACCATTCACCGTCAAGATACGATTACCCGGAACTGGCCGTGCTGAAAGAGGCCGACCAGATAGTGAACCGGGACGAGAAAATCTGACAGGATTGGAGGGATATTTTAATGATTAGTAAATTTTCCTGCTTCAGGAAAATTTTGTATCAGGAAAAATTTTCTTTCAGCGCCCAGAGGCCCAGAGCGGGATTGCTGATGAAGAATATCTCTTCCCCGTCCGGCATTGTGTTGAAGCCGTCCTTCAGTTTCCTGTGATCGTAGATTTTCGACATGGACTCATAACTTTCGGCCTTGAATCCCACATTGTGGATCGCGTCAATGCTCATTCCGGGGCCGGGACAGTAGGTGATGTTGAAACGGCCTTCGCTCGAACCGTGTATGAGATGGGCGGCGGCGCTGAGATTGTTTTGAAGTTCCTTATGCACCTTGACCGCTTCAAGCGTCGCCGGCGTTCCGCGATATCCGTATTTGCGTATAAGGCGGTCTATCTCCGGGTCCTCCCCGAATTCCCTGAGTCCGGGAGCAAGCACAATAAGCTCTCCTTTGTCAGCCATCACCATTCTCGTGCGGTAGACCGCTTTGTTCCCCAGCCATGTGCTTTTGAACTCCTCGTGATCCAGGTGGACAACAACCTTTTTGAGAGGTTTATCGAGAAGATCGAGATTCACTTTCTGGCTCAGTTTCGCGCCTTCGGCAAAAGTCTCCATGTCTTTTCCGACATAGAGGCCGCGCATCTCCATTTTGCTGGTGGCCCGGTTTTTCTGCATGACGGTCAATATGTAATATATCGGCAGGTCTGTCATGTACTTGTCGATGCCGTAATTGAAAAGTTTTCTGACAGGCGTATCAATCCGCCCCATGATTCTCTCCATTCCGTAAACCGCTCCGAGGAAATGCGATTTGTTTATGGTGTCCTGTCCGCCCACTCCCACGCAGATGTTCTTAGAGTAGTTCGCCATTCCGACAACTTCGTGAGGCACGATCTGCCCGACGGATAGGATCAGGTCGTAATTGTCATAAAGCATCTTGTTGATTTCGATATTGACAGGATAGTCGAGTTTTCCCTCGGACCATTCCTTAATGAAGGAGGACGGGACTTCGCCGAGTTTCCTCAATCCGTTGCGCCAGTCGTGGACCTTGAAGCAGTCCAGCGGGATCTTTGGTCCGAACATTATGCGGATTTCCTTTTCCGTCATGGCAAAATGTGTCCCCAGCGCGGGCAGTATATCGATTTTAACACCCTTGGGCGCAAGCATCTCGTAGATTATTTCCGTTAACTCACCCGCATTGGAATTGAAACGCGTGAAGTCCGGGGGAATGACAAGCACCCTCTTCAGTTTCTTCCCGATCTTTTCGAGAGACTCGGAAACAAGGTGTTCTTTTTCCTTCCTTCCCAGACAAATATCGGTGCCGGCTTTTGCAGATATGTAAGGCATAATCAATAACTCCTGTTTTGTGTTTAGACAAAGAGTTCATAACATAGTTCCACATGTATGAATGAGCTAACAGGAAACTGAAAAATCAATCACAGGCAGGAATGCCTGTGCTACTTAACAAGATGTGCCAACATGACTCCATGTCTTGACTCTAGTTTACTGCAATAGTTGCGTCATATCGTCCCTGGTTGATTTTATCCATATTTTGTATTATATTATCCATTAAGAGGTTATAATATTATAAATCTTATTGGTAATATTCCTGCTATAATAAAAATTTACTTGACAAAGGAAAGGAAATTTTTATATGAACATTGAAAAATTTACAAACAAGTCCAAGGAACTGCTCCAGTCGGCGCACAATATCGCCGTTGAACACAAGCACCAGGAACTGCGTCCGATCCACCTCTTTGCGGCAATAGCGGCGCAGAAAGAGGGGATCATCCCGTCAATCTTCGAGAGGTTGAAAGTATCATCTGCCACCTTGGCTGAGGATATTGAAAAGAAGCTGAAAAAGATTCCGGCGGTTGACGGGCCAGGCGCACAGGAAGTATTCACATCAAGGGATTTAAGCGCCGTGCTTCTGAACGCCGAGAAAAAATCCGCGGAATTCAAGGATGAATTCATCAGCGCCGAAATTCTTCTGCTCGCCCTCATAGAAACGGACAAGGAATGCGGAACCCTGGCGTCAAAGCACAATCTGATCTCTGACAAACTCATGCAGGCTTTCAAGGAGCTCAGGGGAAGCAGCAGGGTGACTTCGCCCGATCCTGAAAGCACATTTCAGGCTCTTGAAAAATACGGCAGGGATCTTACCGAACTCGCCAGGCGCGACAAACTTGATCCGGTCATCGGACGCGATGAGGAAATACGGCGTGTCATCCAGATCCTTTCAAG
>JBAZRS010000158.1:0-4313 GCA_041662825.1 Victivallales bacterium
GATGAAAACTGCAACTGCGCCTATTACAAGATGGAAGTTTTTCTTCAGAATGGAAAATTGCTGAAGACTTTTCCTCCTGCGAACGTCATCTTTTTTTCAAGACCGTCTATTTCCGAGAAAGGATGGTCATGGTCCCCTTCCCATAACGGAGAAAAGATTGAGGGCGGACATGTTGCGGAAATCATAAGACTGAAAGGCAACAAAAAAGTAATTTCCGCCATACATGATTTAAAGGATACAGTTTCCGGTGAATTCCCCGATCTTCCATGGAAATACTCAATGTCTTTGGAGTTCAAATTTCCACGAAACGAAGAGTGGCGTTCCAAAGCATCCTCAATTCCAGAACAAGACATGGTTTCGATTGGTTGCAGGCTATTCGAAGCTTCTCCTGATGAAGATCCGGCAAAGTTCGTCGTCCCATTCTTCCATGATTCGAACAGGCACCTTGATCGCAACCTGAAGGGAAGTATGATCTTTCAAAAACTGCTTGTTGACGGCAAGGAAATGCCGGTGGATTCGGATCTGGATTCCACCAACATGTTCCTCATCGGCAGTCCGAAGGTCACGTTGACATATGCAATTTGCAACCTCTTTGTGGCAAATGAGCCAAAGGTAATCATTAAAAAGGACACTATTGAATTCAACTTCCCCCCGAATCCACCTTTGCTGAAAATCAGTTCCGATGAGAATGGTATTTCCCTTTCGTGGGATGACTGCATGAGGAGATTTGATCCGAAAAACTTCCTTACCCTTCCAAAAATAGCGATATACAGGGGCAACAACCTTATTAAGAAATGTGAGCTAAGCGAGACATCGTTCGTGGACAACGACAAGAACCTTGTCTACGGCAATGAATACGAATATCATCTTGCGTTCACTAACTGCATAATGAAAACACAGGGATATATCGAAGGTGTGAAAAACAAGGATTTCTATATCGACATAGTTAACATAAATCACATTCTTACCAATAATGGAACCAGAGGAAACAAAGTTTTCTGCAGGGCAAACAAGGGTATAGCTAGCCCTGTTGCGATAAGTTCTAGGGCCTATCAGAAATCCAACAGGATACCGATGGAAGGACCTTTGACAGTCGGGTTAATAAAAGGAGAAATGTGTTTTGAAGGGACTGGAGTCTTGGAAAACATCTTTTTCACAAAGGTTGTCGAAGCTCTGCTTAAGGAAAAAGACATTGAAGTGATGGACAGGGTGAATTCCGACAATTTACTGAAAACGATGATTGACAAGCTGCCTCAAGACAAGCGTAAGAGGTTTGGTCTTAAAAGTCCGGATTTTGTCGTGAGGCTCAGGGACTATTCTGATGAAACTGGAAACGGCGTTGAACTGTGGCTTATCAGACTGACGGATGGATATAGTTCTCCGGCTGATGTGCATACTTGGCGGATAGGACGGATAGGGCTTAAGGATAACGCAGATGGGAAATATGATCAGTTGGCGGTCTCTCTTGTTTCCAAGATGAGAGAGGTTGCGGCATCGACATTCAATATTATCACGCCAGCAAAAGAGATGGATCTAATCCCGAAGAATATTATTTTCACATCTCTTCTTCCAGCAGACCAGCCTGACTCGATATTGCAGTACAAGGCAATTTCAGAGTCGATAATCCTCGGGGCGTCGGAGAATCTTGGCGGACTGAATATTCTTTCGCCCAGGGACTGGAGCATTAGGACGCGTGAAAGGATTTTTCTTGAGGGTTCTGGAGTCGAACTGCCTCCAGATTCTTTTGCAGATCTTTTGATTTCCGGAAGAATGTGGAAAGTAAAAGACGTTAACTCATATCTTTTTATAGCAACCGACCTGATGACAAGCAGGGTTGTGGGAACTCTCTGCCTGTCAGGAAAGATCGACAATGTAGCGTCCGCCATGGGCAAATGGTGCTCCTCCCTGAAAATCTGCAGACCTGACAAGGATTTGCCTCTGAGTGAATCCCAGATAAATCTTGATTTTGCTGGAAAATTAAGATTATATTCCGGAAAATTTGAGGTGAATGAAGTGAAATCTCCTGAAGATGCTTTTATCTCTACGTCACCTATATCCCCTCTGGCATCTGAACTCGCCAAGGCCGGCGATTTCATGTCGAAAATAAATATTTTAGAGGAGGCCTGGAACAGGAAACATGACACTAAGGTTGGTGAACAACTGGCTGGATTCTATAATTCCGCCGGAATGTATGCACTTGAAGCTGCGCTTTGGGAAGAACTTTCAAAACGCGGTGTGAATGTAAATGCCGAAAAGTTGAATCGGGCTAAGTCATTGGCGAGTAGCAGCAGTGCGCTTGTCGCCTCTGATTCCTTCTCTAAAAAGAAGAGAACGGAAGCCGGAGTCGGCATCACTCCCACAACCAGTCCTACAGTAAAAATCAGTGATAACACCACTAAGTTTACAACGAGAGATTATAAAGCCGAAGAATGGTTTGCTCCTGACGATTCCATGTTTACCACCAAATTTACCAGGAATTCAACTTGTGCAACAATTAATCAAAATAATTTTTTAAGCGTCATGCAGGGCATAAAGAAGTATCCGAATGCGAGAATTCCATTCTGGGACTCAGATAACGAAATGCCGTGGGAGGGGACGGCTATAGATTTTTTGGGTATCCTCCTAAACAGGAATTATATGATCTGCGTCAGGGACAATGGCAATCTGCAGTTAAACCAGCTTTTTGTGGCCGATGCTGTTGCGAAGAAGGATGTTACGATCGGCAAGAAGGTTGTTCATGAGGCAAAGTCGCAAGACGTGGATAAGATAGCGTCAGCGCTGGACAGGACTAAGGAGAGAAAAGGCCTTTATAACAGCGTGGATTTAGTGGTCTACAGGGCCTATGCCGGCGACGAGAAGGCATTGGCATACTTGTCAGACCAGAAATGGATCAGAAAAGTTTTCTGGGATAATTATGATTATTATGGGGGCATCAAGGATATCTCGCTTTATCTGATGGCCGAGGCAGGGAGGGAAGACGCACTGGCAACGCTTTTGGCGGTGGATCGAAAGGTTCGCAGATTTCCGCTGAGAAATATAAATGGCGAATTCATGAAAAAGTTCATAGTCAGGCATCCTTCACTATTCGAACCGAATGAGTTGGCTAGGCTTTTTGAGGGATACAGGCTAGAGGATCAGGCTATGGGACTTATCACTGTTCCCAATAGGGGAACCATACCTGCAGATCAGCTCAAGGGCATCCTCCTCCTTCAGGGAAGACCGCTCAAGGAAATAATAGCGGATATGGAGACCAAGTATTATGCTGAAAAAAAATAAATTTTTTACTGGGCTCTATCTGTTGCCATTGGTTCTGCTTATGCCAGCCAGTCTGAGCGAGGAGTTATCTTTTGATGAGAACGGCAACGAGTCACCTGAAGGTTTTCCAGCGAGTTTACTGATGTCCAACATAGGCTCTTTCGGAGAATTTTCGTCCTGGAACAAACAACAGGGCAGGTTTTCTTCAAAGTTCGTCCAATCGTTCAGGGACAGATACAAGCCTTATATCAGCTGGGAGATAGAGAAGTCTTTTCGGAAAAAATACTTCATGAATGTATATGACCATAACATCCAAGCCTATATACGATATCTGAAAAAATACCCTTCACAGGCTCTTCTCTTTTCCAATATCCTTTTCAGGATTGCCTCTATTGACGGTTCCTATCAAGAACAAGATTCTATAAGGGATCTGTTCTACATGATGGGAGAACCCGGACAGGAATACCTGAAGAAGCTTGCCAAGACGCCGGAAGAACTTAATTTTTTAAGGGCGGAGTTCAGGGATGCAGGTATAATCCCGTGGCTTTCCGAGGGGCTGGGCAAGGGCAAGACAAGAGAAAGAGCCATCTTTTTCCTCGGTGAGTTCGGCAAGGATGCTATGACACAGGTTCCGAAACTTAAGAGATTCTATGACGATGATGACATCGCAATCAAGTTCGGCGCCATGGAGGCTGTTCTGAAAATCAGCCCCGGCGACGAGGAGACGCTAAAAGCCGTCAAGGATCTATGCTCCGACCAGGCGGTGCATCCGCAGGCTTTGAAATGTCTGTCCCTGATACCTGAGCCTCAATCATTGGCCATCATACTCTCTCAATGGCGACAAGCAGATGATCAGGACAAATATTACACATTGATCTCCAGCAGATGCGCCAACAGTCTCGGGGAAAAAGTCGTTCCTGTTATTATCGACGACTTCAAGAAAGGATATAATATCCGCACATGCCAATGGGCGGAACCATACCTTTTAAAATATATGGACCAGGCTGCAGTGCCACTCTCTCAATTCCAGAAGAGCGATGACAATCAGCTGTCCAACC
>JBAZRS010000158.1:4323-10097 GCA_041662825.1 Victivallales bacterium
AAAAAAGGGCGGACCGAATCTGGGACCAGAACATCCAGTACAGCTTTACGATCCGGATACAGACAGCAATATTGACGGAACTGTCTTGAAAGAAGAGAATGAGAAATACTATGACTTTCTTTCAGGCCGGAAAACCATTGACAAGAAAGCCCAGGATTTCCTCAGAAAGCAGTTTATCGTAAGCGATAGTCATAGTTTCCCGCTGGCTGTGAAGTGGAAAGTCTTGAAGATTGCAGAAAAGGATCAGGATTTCGCAACCTCATTCTTACCTCAGGTCAGGGATATTGTCATCAAATATGAATGTAATGACTACTATTCACCGACATTTCTGGAAGAATATCTTTGCTGGTATGTGCGACATGCAAATGATTGCGACTTTGCTGTAAATCTCTATAAGGACAAGACAGGCTTGTGTTCAGTAAGGCTTCTTGTCGAGGCCGCACAGATGTCCGGAGACGCTGGCAGATATGTTTTGTTTGCCGACGATATGCTGAAGAGCTGCAAGGACGTTGGAAGCCGTGAAATGTTGAAGAAAAACATGATAATCCTTCTGAAATTTCAGAATAACCTTACCGATGATGACAGGGTAAAGATACTGAAATGGAACTTCGAAAATTTCTCCTGGAATCTTAGCAAGGGTTCGACTATCCATCCGCAGAATATTGCGGCATTGAGGAAGATGGCAAACTCTTCGGAAAATCCCAAGGAACGGGAGATTGCATATTATCTGCTTACCACCAGGGTTAATGATGCAGACTGGCCGGATGACTTTGCTGCGGAATATGTTGAAAAATTTACCTCTGACTTGCTGTCTAACAAAGATCCTAACGTCAGACTCAATGCGATAAAGCACCTTCTCTCATACAAGTCGCAGCGTAACCGGGAAAAGATTGTCGAAGCGCTGACTAGAGCAATACAGGATCCTGACAACAAGGTAGTCCAGTCAACCTGCGATGCACTTGAGAAACAGGGTTCATCTGTTTTACCTGTACTGGTCGGTCTTGTAAACGGCAAGGATCCATATGCTTCCACCAAGGCATGCAAGATAATCGGGGGGATGAGCCTCTTCTCCAAGGATGCTGTGCCTGCGCTTGCAAAAGCAATTGAATCCAGCGACTGGACAATCCGCACGGCCGCACTTGATGCAATCGGGCAAATAGGCCCTCCTGCCAGAGAACACCTGCCTCTTATAATAAAGTGCGTCGACGATCAGAATGCCGAGGTCGGGAAGTCGGCGGGTAAAGCACTTGTTCTTCTCGGTGGAATTAAGAAAGGAGATCCTGTCCTAAAAAAAATTATTGAGTTGGAAGTTGTCAAAAAGGGTACGTTCACTGATGAATTCGAGTTATTCCAGAAACGTGCGATGGAGGGACTCGAATGAAAGTTATGGTCTTGATGTTACTCTCGTTGCTCTTGCTCCCGATTGCAGCACATGCCGAAAAAGAAATTCCAGTATCTATGGCGATATTCGATTTTGTCGATGACAGCGGAAGCAAAAACTCAGACGCCGAAAAAATATCCCTGCTGATTTTCGCACAGCTTTCAATGGAACCCAGGATAAATCTAATCGAACGCGAAAAGGTGGAAAAAATAAGGCAGGAACAGGTTCTCTCGGAAAGCGGTCTTGTAAGGGCTGAATCAATAATCAAGGCTGGAAAGGTACTGGGTGTTGAATACATGCTCTCCGGCAGAATATACTATTTGGATGATGAAATCAGATTTAACGGCAAGCTTCTCGACTGTAAGACAGGAAAAATCAGCGGTATGACCTCGTCTTGTCCAAAATCGGCGAACAAGGATGAAATGCTTGAGGATTTTGCTAAAAAGATAGCAAAATATGTATCGGATAAGATAACAGAAAAACAAAAAAACAAAAAAGACTGAAGATTTTATATTCGGGATATACGAAATACTTAAAATTGATTTAATGGCTGAAATAGTAGCCCTAAACTGGTTCAGATGCAGAATGGAAAACGTATCTGTTCAGAGACAAGGGATTAAAACTGACTGGCGGTTTCTACCGCTTCTCCCCGATTACAATTACATCGGTCCATCCACTTTCGAACTTGTTCTTGCAGAATTCAACGCCTCCTTGTGTGACGCGCACCTGTACTAGCTTGCCATCTGGACCAAAGCGGTGGACGAGTTTGGCATCTCCGGGGAAATAGAGTTCATAGACGTCATCCACTTTTTTGAGTTTATATCGCTTCGCGCTGTTAATCGCTTCTCCGGGCTTTGCTCCAAACAAGGAGAAGTCAATCTCTGTTCCAGAGGGGAACTTTATCGTTACGAATCCCCAGCCCTCGTCTTTGTTGATGCTTTCTTTTACAATCTGGGTCTCCATGGGAGAATCATTGTTGATTGATGAGAGCAAGGACTTGGCGTTCAATAGCACCTGCTGCTTCAGTTCAGAGAGTTCTTCGGCGGATCGCTTCTTCTTGTAAATGCGTACAATCTTGATCCGTCCGCTGTCTTGGGCAGTGAACATTATCGCCAAGGTCAGATCATCGAAAAAATACGCCATACCATAGGCGAAATCGGAAGGGACACTGCCTGAATCGTTCGGAAGACCGAGGATCTTTATGACATCTTTTGTCGTATCAGACCATTTCAGTCCTAGTGGCAGATTCCCGCGGAATGTCTGGAATCCATCGACGTCATCGGAACATACGTCGACATTGAACACCTGATCCTTTATGGAAATAAACCTGATACCATCGGGCGGACTCGAGTAATAGGTTAAGCTATTGTCCTGCCTAATGTCCAAGCTGTTTGTCGGCTTCAAGAACGTTGAAGCCGATAGCGCCTTGATGAGTTTAGTCTGAGAGAGTCCTAAGAACGATGTGAGGGGTTCCTTATGCAATTTTTGAAGGACATCCTTCGAGGCTCCTGCATCATTGGCAATTTTCGAATTTCCGTCTACCTCATCTGCAACAACTACAACCTGGAGCAGGAAAAGAAGAAGAACAACACGGATGAAACGAATCATAATCTCCCCTCCTGATGATGATATGAATTTTTATTTCCCATAACACAGGCAAGGTAATCCGGAATTGTTAAAGAATCAAGAAAATTGGATATAAGGCATTTCGATAATCCAATCTGGAGAAAATTCAGGTCAGAATCCCACAATAGCCCGGTAGAGTTCGTCCTGTTCCCAGGTTTTCATGGTTTCCACGGTTACGGCTTTATCGATATTGAACTCGCCGCAGACTGTCCTTCTGAGGGAAAAGAGGACGGCACCGCATCCCAGATTCCTGCCTATGTCGGAGCAGATCGTCCGCACATATGTTCCCTTCGTGCATTTCAGGGCGAAATCCACGTACGGGAGGTAGACTTTTTTTATGTCGAGGCTGTGAATGGTGATTTTCTTGGGCTCCCTTTCAATCTCCTTGCCTTCGCGGGCGAGTTCGTAAAGCCGCTTCCCGTCCTTCTTGACTGCGGAAACCATAGGTGGAATCTGCTCCATCTCGCCTGCGAACTTCGCAAATTCGCCTCTTACGGCCTCTTCGGTGAGGAAGGAGCAGTCTTTTTCGGAAATGACCTGTCCGTCCATGTCCTGGGAATCGGTCTCTTTTCCGAAGAGCACGGTTGCCTCATATGTCTTGTCGGAACCGCTGAGCTGCTGGCTCATTTTCGTGGCGTGTCCGAGCACGATGACGAGGAGTCCGGTGGCGGCGGGATCGAGAGTCCCGCAGTGGCCCACCTTTGCCACCGAAAAGCGTCTTCTTACAAAGTTGACGACATCATGGCTTGTCCAGTCCTTCGGCTTGTCAACCAGAACTATTCCGCTGTGTGGAAATGTACCTTTTATACCCCTCATAAATTCACGCTCATCCTAAATAAATGTTAAAAACCTGCAGTTACATAGTGTCCGAGAGGCCAAGCGTCCGAGTTATGGAGAAATAATCCGCAAAAACCTGGAACAGCAATGACATGGATCCAATATAACCCGCAAAGCACGCGGAATACCATGGGGAACCTCTAAAAATTGGCATTACGACCAGTTGAACGGATACGTCACAGTCTTACCCGTCAGATTTTCATGCTGCGCCATGTATACGCAGGGGGACGATGTTTCTTTAAATCGGATCAATTTTGTATAAAACAGTCCCGTCTTCATACACGCCTGATAATTGCTTGTCAGCCGTGACGAGTTTGCACTTGAGGAATTTTGATGTTGCAATTATTATGGCATCCGGAAGTTTCAGTTGTTTGTTCTTTCTAATCTCAACAATCATATGTTTAAGTTCTGACTGAGAATGCTTGATGTCGACGACGTCAATCCGATCTAGAAATTTCTTAAACAATTCTATGTCATTTTTTGAAAGATTTCTGAATGAGAGATATTCGAGCTCTGAAATAATGGAACAAGCTATAAAATCAGCATTTTTGAGCAAACTGTGAATGGAATCATTCCCTCTGAGCAGCTGAATAATTGCATTTGTATCCAGGAAATACTTATTTCCATTCATTCCGGAGTCTCCTTTGTTCTTCAACAGGATCTCCCGTCCATTTAAGCTTTCCGACAAGATCATCAAAACAGTATTTACGATTTGAAGCAGAAGCAATTTTCCTGTGCGGGAATAAAGCAATCAACTTCAAATGTTTCGAATAAAGATTCTTATATTTTGGCGGAATTCTTATAATTCCCTTTTTGCTGTCAACTTCAAATTCGACTGCTTCCATAGGCCTGTCCTTGTCCTTTAAATATCAGGTCAACTTCCTGTCCTGCGCCGATCATCTATACACTTGACGGTCTTACATTGTTATCTCCCGTGGCAATTTCAAGCTGAAATTCGCAAAAACACGACACGCCATCCCTCCACAGATCCTATAAATTTTTCTTTCGAGTCTATAACGGAGGCGGAAGCCCGACAATTCTTAAACAGGCGGGGTAAACCCACCTTACTTATGAGGAAGAAATTGCCAGCTTAACGCTTACATGAAATTACTTCTTCTGAATCACTACGAAACGCTTGGTATTGCCGTCGGTAATGAAGAGCAGCAGCATGTCCCTGTTCATAGAAACGGCTTTGCGGACATCATCAAGGGTTTTCACCTTGATTTTATTGACGGCGAGCACCCTGTCGCCCGCTTCCAGTCCTGTCATGGCGGCCGGGCCGTTATCCTGAACCCTGGAAATCTCAATCCCCTCTTTTGTCTCTGAAAATTCGAGCCCGAATTCTTTTCCGGCCGTTCCGGCGCCGCCGCTTTTTGAATCATCGGCGGAGATCCTGTCCTCATCCTGTTTTTCGGCAGTCACGGTGAAATCCTGTTTTTTCCCGTTGCGCAGGACGGTGAAGATTATTTTGTCGCCGGGATTGTGCTTGAGTACGGCGAACTGGACATCTTTTGGCAGGCTGACCGGCTGGCCGCCGACAGCTACAATCACATCACCGGGCTCGATACCCGCCTTGTCCGCGGGATTTCCGACATGCACTTCGCGAACCATGACACCGGCCTCGACTTTCGCATGACTTTTCATGTCCGGGCTCATGGGTTCCATGCCGATCCCGATCCAGGGACGGACAATTTTACCGCCCTTCATGAGCTGTTCCACTACATCTTTGGCCATGTTGCTGGGAATGGCGAAACCGAGCCCGATGTTTCCCTGGGAGTAACCGTTACCCGTGACAATGAAATCATTAACCCCGATGACTTCCCCGTCCAAGTTCAGGAGGGGTCCGCCGCTGTTTCCCATGTTTATTGCCGCATCCGTCTGTATGTAGTTCTCATAGGCGTTGATGCCCACGGAACGCCCCTTCTGGCTG
>JBAZRS010000159.1:0-5045 GCA_041662825.1 Victivallales bacterium
AATGTCTCCTTATCATAAATTTTATCCAGCACAAAATCTCTGTTCTGTTCGTCCGCCTCGAAGGGGATAAACGAACCTACTCCCTGAATTCGCTCCAAATCCGCTATGGTAATGGTCTTATAATAACTCAGCTCCTCCGGTTCCAGTACAGTGAGATCCGGCACCAGCGGCCCTGGGAAAAGGATTTTGTTGATTCCGCAAACCCAATTTGGCCTGCGGCAGTGCGCGAAGTCACATTCTTTCCAAGCGTTGAAAAGCACGTCCGCGTATTTTTCTCCTGCCCATGACACCGCAATCCCGCGGACAAGAGTATCCGGTTTGGCGGAGATATTTTCATTTATGGCTCGGAAAGCGGCAAGATTGACATCATGCGGCACCAGTTCTTTAGGACTAATCACACCCCAGGCCGTCATTCGCTTAATCCCAAGTTTAGCATAGGCTTTCATAATACTGATGACCTCAAACGGTTGAGGCGTGTAACGCAGTGGGCGCGGATAATCCGTGGTCGGCAACTCGGCATGCACCAGCGGTTTCTCACCCTTTGCGGTGGATGTGGCCAGCCTCTCTTTCATATCCTCAAAACGCTCCTTATATGCAGCCTTGCGGTCAAGGTCCCGAATATTCCACTTGGGGCCGCCGGGAGCCCAAACGGCCTGATGATACCCCCAATGTTCCTCGAGCCCCCCCTCCCAGTCATAGAGCCCGTTGACTGACCCTACGACGCCCTTCGGTACTATGGAAAGTATTTTCGCTCGCATCTCCGGATCAAAACCAGAAGTGAGATGCACTTCGAAACCGGAAGATTTCTTGCGCCCTTCCTCAAGCAGTAGACCAAGGAAATTTGAAACTCGTTTCTCCAGAGGGATTCCACGATTGAATCCGGCACCGTTTGATCCTGAATAGGAGTGCGGATTGTAATCGAAACCTGAACCGCTGTCACTGGTGAAGATGCTGACAGCGGCGAGATCCGGAACCAGCTCCAGCACCTTTCCCATCATTTCCCGATAGTGTTGCTTCACCTCGGGCATGTCTGTGCATAGTGCAAACAGAGGGGTCGTGCTGCAAGTGGGATTGTCAACACGCGGCCCGCGCAAGGTCGGATTCTTTTGGAAGAAACGTTCGGGCGCGAAGCGTGGCTCACAGAGGTAGAGAATAGGTTTTATGCCGTGTTTGCGGGCGGCGGCGGCAAAGCGTTTGAGACAGGACTGATTCCGATCCAGATACATCTCAGGCCAGAGCCCGTGGTTATACTGACTGCTCACATAAAGATCCAGAGGCGGCCCGAAGTTGGCGAAGGCCAGGTATACGTTACCCGGCTGGGCCAATTGTTCGGGATGCATCAGATCCGGCAGATGGTTAATCTGCACATGCGTCACTCCGGCCTCGGCGAGTGAAGCCATCATCCGATCCGCGTTTTCCTGTGTCGGCTCAAACGGGAGCAGTCCCGGATAGCAGTAGATTTCTTTAAATGCTTTCATTTTTTGGATTCCTTTCTGGAATTAAATTATAAATTACTTTTTCTTTACCCTATTAAATCCAACGCCGGTGTCGTCTCCAGCTTCACGGAAGCGTTCACAAGTTTTCTGTTGACTGCGCTTCTACGTAGATTGAGTTGGGCGAAATCATATATCAGTTCCAATTCCACGCCATCCCGCTCATAGAAGAGACTCCGCTCAGTTCCCCTCTGCTGATTAACAATGCGAGCCTTGCGCAATGCGTTTATGAATTTCGGGAACGAACCCCATTTCTTTGCAGTGCCAACTTCAAGCACCATGCCATTTCCCAAGGAGCGAAGCTCCTCGCGGCTTAGCGGTTCTGGATGAAACGAACATAAATTGTAAAATGAAATTAAACCGTATTTGCCCCCATCGGCGAACTTGGTACTGCACAGGAGGGCATTCTGCTGCCGGGAAACCAGGGGATGAATGCCGAGATAAATATCTCCATCCCTTATAAAGCACCAGTCGAATCCCGTATAGGCGCCAGAAAAACCGCTGACCTTCTGCTCGCCGAATCTTACCTCGTCCGGCCGGCTGTGATGCAACGGCAGTATCACCGATGCACGCACAGTGCGTATCGTATCCTGCTTACAAACCGGCACATATCCCAGCAGTGCGGTTCCGCCACTCTGTACGGTACATGATGATCCGCATTCCCTGGATACATCTTTCACAATATTGCTTGCGCGGTCGTCCATGCCGTCAAAACGGTCGGATATCAGGAGACGGGTGAACACTGTGCGCTGCGCTGCCAGATGCTCGGTAATGGGAGCCGCAGCATTGACGTGATGCCTACGATACAACAAATGCAACGGGGTAGTCTGCCCAATCCATAAGCGGCTTCCAAAGGTGCCGAGGCCATAGTTCTCCTCCAAATGCAAGTTTACCGTGGTCTCACCCCCGGGAACGTCCCAACCGCCCATGAACTCGTTGTTTCCAATGGAGTCGCATGGCAACTTTCGTTTCAAAAGCGTCTCCGCCAGTTTTGCAGGCGGGTGGTATATTGGAGCGGCAGCAGCAGCAAGACTGCGGTGCTGGAAATCCCATGGCCCGTGTCCAAAAGTTCCAGCTGGCGGCGGAAACAGCATGTTCATAGGATTGAAGGGCGATACCGTTCCAAGTGCGGCATATAGCACCATCATGAAAATGCTGCATTGATTGGCGTTGTCATCCTCATAGGCACGTGAAAACGGCCCCACCTGCTGGCGGAGTATAGGGTGAAAATGCAAAAGTGTCTCCTGCCAAACACGTTGTTCGGCACGCAACGCCATGCGCCTGATCGTCTCATCCTGTGCGTATTCGGCAAGTTCCGCCAGATACATCAGGCTGATACCCGAATAAGTGGGACTGTTGCATTCGTTGATATATCCGCGCAAATCAAGGATGTGATCCAGTTGCGAAAGCCGCTCCCTGGAAAAATCCACCAAATCCGGATTTCCCATATATTCCCCACCCAGAACCAATGCCAAAAGGCAGCCTAGAGGCGCATTGTCATTCGCTCCTACAAATGCGTAATCCGCCGTCATCCAGTCGGAAATATTGGACTGTAGAAACCGTTCCAGGTTGGCGACCGCCGCCGGTTCCAGCCTTGATTTTTCGGCACAGAGCAACACGGCTGAAGCAGCGCCGCAAAAGTGGCAGGCGTGCTTGAATTCCACGGAGGCTATCATTTCATTCGCCAATTTTCTGTCTTCCTTATCTCCGTGCAGAAAAGCCCGCGCCAACCAAAGATGCGCCCGCAAATCATCCGGGTGTTCAACATAGGGTATGACTGTCTTGCCGTTCTCTCGCAACACACGAGGCCGGCTTAAATCCCGCACCAGGGAAAAGACTTTGTCCCTGCGCACTATCTGGTCTTTCCCGTCACAGGCTAATTGTTGTGGTGCAGCCTTCAATTTCATATTTGATTCACCTGTTTTTTTCATGATTTACTCCGAAACATTGCTTATTGCTTTCAAATTTCCTGTTCTGCCTATTTCAAAAACACCTATGTCATCTACAAACCATGTTCCATCTCCGGAGACGGTTAGCTCCAGAACGAGAGCGGGGTCATCGGGTCTGGCGGATAGTGTCAATTCAAGCAAATGCCATGTGTCATGGTCTTCGCCGCCATCAGGGGATCTCCTCTATCTCCAGAGCGTCATAATAGACATCGCCGGCCGGACTGCTGTGGAAGACCGCCTGCCAGTAGGGCGAAGCGTTGATGGACTTAAACTCGCCCGTGAAGACTTCCCACTCGTTCAGCTTCGGGGTCTTGGTGTTGCCCAGCCATGGGGCGGCACAGATGTCGGAGGCCATGGACATGCTGAATCCGCCGTCCTGCGGCGTCGCGCGCTTGATGGCGACGCTGATCTTGTATTTCTTGTTCGGCGGCAGCCAGACATTCCACGTGATATGCGCATTGCCCCCTTTGGGAACAAGTAAACAGCCTTTCCCGCGATAGGCGCCTTTGAAGACAATCTGTGGAGCAGTGTCAAGCTTGTCATAACGGCCTCCTTGAAGGGCAAAGAATCTATCATATTCCCAGCCGCCGTCCGCGAGCGGGAGAGAGAGCCCGAAGTTCGAGCGTTCGAAGTCGGCATTCATGAGAAACGGGCCGACGCAGGCGTAGGCTTCCTCTTGTCCACCGTCCTCCAACGTAATCTTTGCTACAGCGCTTTCAGGCACCTCGAGGTTCACCAGATCGGCCTGGATTTTCATCTCCGAAACTCCATTCGCGGGAACTCTGAACTTTTCCGAAGAAGGCTCGAACGATATGACCTTTGCAGTTTCCATGGCGATCTTGAATTTACCGTTCAATTCCTTATTGGTACGGTTTTTCAGGATAAGCGTCATTTCACGTTCAGCAGTTCTCTTCAATCTTGCATCAAGAGGCCCAATAATCCTGGCCGGAAGAAGCCAGTCCATCTTTTTTGATGATAACAAACCGGAGCCCAATGATATTTCCAGAAGGAGATCCACACGTTCGCCGATTTTGGCTTTGCCGTCTGCGGAATAAGAGAGACTGATAGGAATTGATATTCCTGGTTCAGCCTTGATTTTGACCGCATCTCCGCCAAATCCGGACGGCCCAGTCACGCGCAAAGTCAAATCCATAGGATCTGGATTGATGTTCAGAACAGAAGCTTGCCCCGATACGGCCATCCCCGATGGGATGCCAAGGGGAAGAAGCCGTTTGTCCACTAGCGGCTCACTTTCGTTGACCAGGAAGGCGGCAGAGTATTTGTCGATAGGAATTTCAAATTCCCAGTTATTGCCATTTGCCTTGCCTTTGAGCGCTTTGATTCCCTGCCACGTCACCAGCCACGCGGCGCGGACCGGCCCCCAGTCGGCGGTTGAGACGGAAACCTTCTTTCCTCCCGTCTCTTTACGATTATGGATGAGGACGAGTGCACCCTTGTTGTTATCGCGGTTGCGCAGCATCAGGCGGGCATCGACATCGGCATCCGCGCGGATGCCTACTGTGTCCATGAAACGTGCGCGGAGAAGGAACGGATTAATTATTCTGCGGCTTGCCGCTACCCTTCCAGCCCATGGGCGCAGAAA
>JBAZRS010000159.1:5055-10054 GCA_041662825.1 Victivallales bacterium
ATCATAACCTTTGCCGGTAAGACCGCCTGCCAGGGTTTTGTCCTTGTCCGCATCATGCAGCATCTCATTCATCCGGTAAGCGTTCATAAAGACATATTCGACCGCGACCTCTGCCTTGCCGTTGGCTGATCCGCCGACCACGATAAGATCCGGGAATGTGTAGCGGAACATTTCCAGCGCGTTGTTGTTGCCCATCAACCCCCAGTCGCCGAACTGCTGGTAGGCGTCGGAGCAGCCTTCCAGTCCAAATACAACATCAGGATTGATCTTGCGGCCTTCCTCCTTGCAACGCCGGATCATGCGCAGCTGCCCACGTCCCCAGTCGCCGCTTGTCGAGCTGTCATCGTCATAGTTGATGCTCGGATAGGCGGAGCCGATTCCAAATCCGTCAAAATATATGCCGTCGGCATTGTAGTCGCGCAGGAACTTCAGAGCCCAATCGCTCAGATATTTATTGAATTCCCCTTTCCCGCTGTCACACGACATCTCTTGATGAAGATAAGGTGGTGAAACGCTACCGTCCGGAGCGATGATACGGTTGCGCTTGAAAAAATCCTTGTCAGGAATTTCATTCCAGTCCTTTTCCGAGATGTATTTTCGCGGCAGATTGCCGAGGAAGGTGTTATCCCGGTTGTAGCCCGGATTGAAGAGATGGCCCTGAATATAGTAGTTTGAGTGCGCCCCTAACTCATGGATTTTACGGTTGGCCCAGCGGAAATTGTCGATGCCGCCATGCCATGGCGCGGGGAGGGGATAGACGCCGCAGGCGCCATTTTGGGGTGCCATGTAGCCCCAGGTGGCCACCAGACCACTGCCGTTACCGGCGCAATTCGCCGCCGTGTCCAGGAGATGCTGATCAAACGGTCCGTTCCAGAACGGGCCTCCGGCGACATAACCGTCGCTTTCCAGGAACCAGCGCGGGGTGTTGCCCTGTTTAAACCAAGTGCCAGCCCACTCGCGGTAACGGTCGGCAGCCCAGTGCCAGTCACCGGAATGCAGTCCGATAACAGCCTCAGGCATTTCGTATTTCTGCCCCTTTTTCACCCGGATCCATTTCCGTAAACCCAATCCCAGAACCGCACCGTCGGCTGAGCCTTTGGGCAGAAGTTCAGTAGTGGTGAACGAGTTGTCGTATGAGGAAAGATAGAGTCCGGCGTTTTTCCCGGTGTCATATAAATCCACATAGCACATGCTGAGCATTCCCGGCCATGTCCAATAGCGGGGGTGCGTGAAACTCTGCGATGCGGGATTTTGGATTTTCCAACCCTGGGTGAAAGGCACGATAAGCGTATCGTCCTTGGCGTTACCGCCGATGGCGAGATTGCTCAAAAGCGGGAAATCCACCGCGATGACCTCACCGCTGCCGCTGTATTCAAGCTTGAGCCTGCCCCGTATCAGTTCCGAGTCGCCGGCCTCCAGTTCACCCTTGACGAGAATCTCGCCGCCCTGCAAGGAATAGGTGAAAACAAACTTCTCGCCGCCGTTCTTCATTTTCTCGACTCGCGCATCCTGCAACTGCCCATCCATGGAAGATAAAGTCTCAAGCCGTCCCGCTTCCGACAATTTGCGCTCGGTGATGATAAACAGGGGCTGTCCTTGGTTGTCGGGCAGTTCGTAGGCTATCCCAGTTCTAGTGTTTTTCAGATTACAGAGGCGTCCGCTAAGCCCTTTTATCTGGAAGGAAGTGTTCGGGCCGTTCACCGTGAAATCCGGGATGACGCCCTGGGCGTAAACTGCGCAGGGATTGAAAATGGAAACCAGTTCTGAAGATCGCAAAGGTGCCGGAGCGTTTGCCGGAGAAAGATGGAACCGGATACTTAGCGCACTGTTTTTGTCTGCGGCAACTGCGGAAAGATCGAGATCCGGCGGAACAGGCTTCCATGTTTTTCCGGCATCTGAAGACCATTCCATGGGAACCTTGATTCGAGTCGGCGCATGTTTAAATGTCAGACGCCGCCAGGCTTTCAGTCCATATGGCTTGAAAGGCGCGCTTATCGCCTCGACATCTGCAGGGATTTTTACAGGACTCGGCGGCAATACGGAGCCATCAGCGGGAGGTTTTTCACCGATTGGCAGAAGCGCTACCTGATCGAGGCGGATACCGCCGTGCCAGTTGTTGAATATCCACTTGTGTTCACCTTCTGCGAGTTTGTAAACGGGGCCTGCCCTCCAGGCCCAAGTGTCCGCCTTCCATCCGTCACTTGGCATGGCGTCCTGGTTTTGGCGTTGATCACCGTCCATAGACTCGCCATGCGACCAGTGCGCAACCATGGGGATGCTCGCCCGGTACCACGCCTGATACTCTCCAGCCTTAGCCATGTCAAATTGAAAAGTAATCCCGTTTGCAAAATCTATGAACTGGCCACAGGATACCTTTTCATCCGGACGAATCCCGCCACGTTCACTCAAGGACAAGCTCCTCGCGTGTTCGGCTTCCAATACAATCCCTTTTCCATCAGATGACTGGTAGGAATGCACGGTCGGCCGCAGGACACCGTTGTCGTAGCTGCATCCTTTTAGTTCAGTGAACCGCAGCGGAATAACGCTTTCATCTGCTTTCTCTCCTTTAACTACGAGAGATGCGTCGTCTATGTCGGCTGTCCCGCTCCAAACATGGAAAGCGGCGGTCAATGAGGTTGTCGTCGGATCAGGTGTGAAAGTGAATTCATACAAATTCCATTCCGGCGAAAGTTTAACCTTATTGCACAGCGAGGGCAAATTGACCGTCTTCTGTTCGCCCATTTTGAACTGAGCCAAGTCGGTAGAGTTGAAGTTGCCGCCAATGGTTTCAACCCGGGATTGATAGGCATACATCAGCAGTTCGCCCGTGCCACGCGCCCATACGGATAAAACAAAGCTCTTTTTCAAATCAGGAATCCGCAGACTTTGATAGACGGCCGATTCGGTCTTGCCTTCCGGAATGCGAAGCTGCAGGTATTTCTGGCCGCCATGTGCGCCAGCTTGTGCGACCATCACTGCGCCTGGTTTGTCAAGACAGTGATGCCGCCGCCAGCCGAAAGTGGCCGAATCGGGGCTGGCCTCCTCAAATCCCGGATCGGAAAGCAATTCGACCGCCGGAAGGGTTTGCACAAGCAGCATGCCTAGTGAAAACGCGATTAAAATTATTTTGTTAAAACAAAACGATAATAACTGCTTCTTCATTTTCATCCTTATACGCATTTCCGTTTTATCGAAAAGGAAAATCAATTTTTCAATAAACATTAGCGAGCCACTTCCAAGCCGTATTTATCAGCGAGATAAACCTCAACTCCACGGCGTTCGGAATCGGTGAGGATCCGGCGATAGATCATGATTTCCGCAATATTGCCGGAGAAATCCTCAGGGCCTCTCGCGTAAGCTCGTGTTACCATCCACATGTTCCCGCTAATCTCTCCAGCAGCTACGCCTGATTCGGGATTCTTATCGTAGGAAATGGCGACCTGGCGACCATTGAGATAGAAGCTTGGATCATTTGCGATGGCGCGGTTGTCATAGGCGAGTGTCAGGAGATGATAGGCGCCTTTCTTGAAAACCCCATCCGATTGCCAATCCCCGCATTGCGCACCGCCAAACCACTGGATGAACTCCATCTTTTCGGAAGCCTGATTGTAAATCAGTTCCCATCCGGCCTGCCCTGTCCCACATGTGTTTAAAAGTCGCTTGGAGAAAGTTGTGACAGATGCTTCCGGTTTCAACACCATGAAAACAGTACCCCCAGCACCGAAAATATTTGTAACAGCCGGCCATTGCGCAAAACTGAAATCGGAGATCATGTAAGTGTTGTTGAAAGAGACAACGGGCTTGCCGTTCAGAGCATCACCTACAAGCTTGCCGCAATTCTCGGAGGCGGTATCACCAATCCCATGGAAAGGTTTGTTGTCGGCAACCCTGTTTGCCCATAACAATATTTTATCCGACTGACGCAATGTGACGCCCTCGTCGGCTTTGAGCCACAGCGCATCCGGCAGTACGGGCGGTTTTTCCGCCGCTAGCAGATTTCCAGTCATCAGACTTGCAACTACTCCGCCAATCAGCAGCATCTTTTTTCCCAAAGTAGTGATCATGATCATTCCTCCTTGACAGGAGAGTCCCGTCATCTTTTGTGTTTATTTATCTTTTTATGTTATGCATATGCATACATTGCCGTGAGCGTTTTCCGGGAAAGGTTTACCATCAGTCGGTTTGTAGCTGGAAGGACATCACCTTGTCATCCGCCCATGGTTTAATTGTCTTTTCGACATGCCCGTCGCCGAATACGGCGTTGCATGTCCGATTGTGATAATAGCCGAGATAGGTCGGAGAGCCGGGAATCTTGTAATCGCAACGCACCCCCACCGGATTCCAGGTGATTTCAATTCTCGGCTCTGAAAGCAACAGTTTTTTGTAGGGTTTCTTCACTTGATTAAATTTGACTTTCGGTGTGTAAAGCACAGGTGTTCCACTCGTATCGCCGGCAAAGATGGTGGAATTTGGACCATAACTCAGTTTTTTTATCAAACCGGTAGTGTTGTTGTAGTTCCAATGTTCAATCTCGCTGGGACAAGCGAAAACGCCGCCGTTGTTCAGATACGGGTAAACGGCGTATGAATCCCATCCCCCGCCGGCACTCGGGTAATAATAGGAGTAGCACCAGTCGCTGTAATCATCAATGTAATTGAGAGATGCAAATCCGAGCTGTTTCAGGTTGCCTGCACATGAGATGTCACGCGCCGCGCTCTTAGCCCTGCCAAGCGCCGGCAACAGCATGCTTGCGAGAATCGCAATTATCGCTATGACGACCAGGAGCTCGATAAGCGTAAATCCTTTGGGGACAAATGATTTACAAATAGGAACTAATCTCGCTTCGTGCCGATGTCTTAGAGTTTTCCTTCGCATTTCAACACCTCCCTGCTTTATTTAAAGTTTTATTGCGAAATTCGCATTCCAAGTAACTCGGGTCTATCTGACCCGAGAGTCGCGGGTCAGATAGACCCGCGCTACTTTAATCAAGACAAGCTAA
>JBAZRS010000160.1:0-9972 GCA_041662825.1 Victivallales bacterium
CCCTTCCCCGCACCCCAACCCTTTCCAAACCTGTTTGCACTCACATCTGCTTACAAGGCAAGCAGATGTGCAATAAAAGCACTCTTGCCCTAAATTACTATACTTTTACAATCAGCCCTATTGTCCGGAAATTAGTGCCGATAGCGGTTATAATCAAGAATGGGAGAATGCAAATTGTGTTTGTTTCACAGTTCCGCGGCACTTTGAATTGCCGAATCATCAACTTGGGGTATTATACGGGAATTATGGAAACAATTCTTCGAAAGACGGGGACGGTGGTATGCCGGTTGCCCGGGAAAAACACGAAATGGGGTCTGTTCCAAGATCCGGTCAGGACTGTGTCTGTTTCAAGAACCGACGGCATCCTTCCTGCGTTGAAATGGGCTGTGTCGTCCATGAAAAGGGGATTGCATATTGCAGGTTTCATATCGTATGAGGCCTCAGCCGCTTTTGATCCTGCAAACAGAACTTTTAAGACGACCGGAAGATTTCCCCTGCTCTGGCTTTCCTCGTACAAGTGTTTTTCCCCATTCGAAATTCCGTCAACCTTCAAACCAAGCCCCCTGCCTGTCAAGCTCTGTCCGAAGATTGAAAAAGACAAATACCTTGCCGATGTCAGGAAAATAAAAAATTATATTTTTGACGGGGAAACGTATCAGGTCAATTACACATTCCGTGTTTCCGGAAAACCGATTGAGAGCCCGGAACAGCTTTTCCTTAATCTCTTTGCTTCACACCCGGTCCCATATTCGGCTTTTATAAATACCGGGAAGTTTAGGATAATTTCAAATTCCCCGGAACTGTTCCTGGAATCGTCGTCCGGCAAAATCGGAAGCCTTCCCATGAAGGGAACCGCAAGCCGCGCATTGACCTTTGAAGAAGACGAAATAACGGCGAGGCATCTTGCAAAAGATTCAAAGAATTGCGCCGAAAACATTATGATTGTCGACATGGTGCGGAATGATCTGGGACGAATATGCGAACCCGGTTCAATATCGGCGGCTCCCCTGTTCCGCGTGGACACTTATCCGACCGTTCACCAAATGGTGAGCGGTGTGAACGGCCAGTTGAAAGCAGGAACCGGTATTGTTGAAATACTTAAGGCGACTTTCCCGCCGGCTTCAATAACCGGCGCACCGAAAATCAGAGCGATGGAAATAATATCTGAACTAGAATCCTCCCCGAGGAAAATTTATACAGGCACGATCGGCTGCTTCAGACCGAACGGCGATTTTTGCCTGAATGTCGCCATAAGGACGTTCCTTTGCTCAAAAAGCAGAACGGAACTCGGCATCGGCAGCGGTATTGTGGCTGACTCCGAACCACATGCGGAATGGCTTGAGTGCCTCATGAAAAGTGGGTTCGCCAACTTCAATCCGCCTGATTTTGAAGTTCTTGAAACAATTCTCTGGGATAAGGACAAGGGATTCGCCTTTCTGGATGAACATCTTGCGCGTGCGCGGGATTCGCAGGCTTATTTCGGGAGGAGATGGGACAAGGAACGTTCAAACAAAGCCTTGAGAAGACTCAAGTCTTTGTTACCAAAATTAAAATATGCAAGAGTCAGGTTTCTTGTATCTAAGAACGGCAGGGTGAAGACCGAATATACGGTTCTGGAAAGAACCGGATGGGATAAGCAAATCCTGAAATTGAAGATTTCAGGAAAACCTGTGAGTTCAAAGGATGTTTTCCTATATCATAAGACCACAAACAGGCAATTATATGATTCTGAGTTCAAGGCGGCTCACACAGAAGGGTTTGATGAAGTCATCTTCATGAATGAAAAAGGCGAAATCACTGAAGGGGCGATAACAAATATTTTCATATTGACTAAAAACGGATGGTGTACTCCTTCTTTAAAATGCGGTCTTCTCCCCGGGATCTGGCGCAAGAAAATGATTTGCGAACTTCGCGCAGAAGAGAGAAATATAACCCTCAAGGATCTGAAGTCCGCTGAAAAGATCATTATCGGCAATTCAGTAAGGGGAGGGCAGAAGGCGCAGTTAGAGCAACAGTAAATTTCCATATCATGAGCGATTACAAAACTTTTAATATTTCCGGCATTTTTTCCTTAATTAATTGATATTTCCATGGAATTGAGTATAATTTACGCTAATTGTTGTTTATTATTTAATCTTCAATAAATCAGAACGGGGTCTGTACTATGGCAGATGTAACACTGAAAGATGTATGTAAGATTTATCCCGGCAACGTCAAAGCTGTCGACACTGTAAATCTCTATATCAAAAACAGGGAATTCGTGGTTCTTGTAGGTCCTTCAGGCTGCGGTAAGTCAACTACCCTTCGGATGGTTGCCGGGCTTGAGGAAATCTCCTCCGGAACAATCAGCATAGGAACAAGGATTGTGAACGATGTTCCTCCGAAAGACCGCGATATTGCGATGGTATTCCAGAACTATGCGCTATATCCCCACATGACCGTTTACGAGAACATGGCGTTCGGCCTCAAACTCCGTAAATTCAAGAAGACCGACATAGACAAGAGGGTTCAGGAAGCGGCAGAGCTCCTCGGAATCAAAGATTACCTGACCCGCCGCCCGAAGGCTCTCTCCGGCGGACAGAGGCAGCGCGTTGCAGTAGGTCGTGCAATTGTCCGCAAACCTGAAGCATTCCTCTTTGACGAACCTCTCAGCAATCTTGACGCAAAAATGCGCGTACAGATGCGCACCGAAATCAGCAAGCTCCACACAAGGCTGGAAACAACAATGATTTATGTGACGCACGACCAGATAGAGGCCATGACAATGGCCGACAGGATAGTCGTAATGAAAGACGGGATCATACAGCAAGTTGACACGCCTCTCAATGTTTACGATCGTCCGGCAAATCTTTTCGTGGCCGGGTTTATCGGAACACCCCCGATGAACTGCTTCAGAGGGGTATTGATCAAACAGGATGGCAGTCTTTACTTTAAGGAAGAAGCCATGCAGATAAAACTTCCGGATGAATGGAAAGCCTCTATCGAACAGTTCATTGACAAGAAAATCGTATTCGGTGTCAGGCCTGAGGATATTGGCTCTCCTGAAGCTGAAAGCAAACCGAACGCTTCCAAGATAAAGGCGAAGGTTGAAGTTGTAGAGCCCATGGGTCCTGAAACTTACCTTTACCTGAGCACCGGCGAACAATCATTTATTTCACGGGTTGACGCACACCGGAAGACTTCCGTCGGTGATGATATCGAGCTTTCAGTTTTAATGTCGAAGGCACACGTTTTCGATCAGGCTACTGAAAAGTTAATCATATAAATTGCGTGCCGCAATCTATAAGTTCTTTTAATTGAAGTTGTTTTAAGATTCTTCGGGGCAAGGTTACTCTTCCTGATGGAGGATGATTCCTGACCGGCGGTAAAGTCCGCGACTCCCGCAAAAACGGGACTGATATGGTGCGAGTCCATAACCGACAGTTCAGTCTGGATGAAAGAAGAAGGCGCATAGCGCATTTTCATGCCCCGATGTTTTTCGGGGCTTTTTTTTTGCCGATTGTGATTTTGCAGTCGCACCACTTATTAATCAGGTTTAACAAACAATATGAAAATAGAATTCGACAATATTGAAAAAGTGATTAAAGCCTTCCGCCAGGGGAAGATGATAATTGTCACCGACGATGAGAACCGTGAAAACGAAGGGGACCTTGTCATAGCGGCGGCGAAAATAACACCGCAGGCGATTAATTTCATGGCCAAACACGGCCGCGGCCTGATCTGCGCGCCGATTACCGAGGAAAGGGCAAAGAATCTCGAACTTGACATAATGGCCCCCAGCAAAGACCCTTTCCACACCGCTTTCACCGTAAGCATTGATGTCAGGGAAGGTACAAGCACGGGGATATCGGCTTTTGACCGCGCAAAGACTGTTGAAGCCCTTATTGATCCGGCAACTGTCCGTTCCGATTTTGCAGTGCCGGGACATGTTTTCCCGCTGATTGCCCGGCCGGGAGGCGTCCTCCAGAGGGCCGGACATACCGAGGCTACAGTTGACCTTGCGAAACTCGCAGGCCTTTATCCGGCCGGCGTCATATGTGAAATCATGAATGACGATGGCTCGATGGCCCGTCTGCCACAGCTTGAAAAATTCAGGAAGAAACACAATCTTCTCTGGTGCAGCATCTCCGAGATCATCGCCTACAGGCGCAAACACGAACGGCTCATATCCAGGGAGCAGTCTGTGAACCTCCCGACAAGGTACGGTCTGTTCAAGCTTCATCTTTACCGCTCAGCTCTCGACAACATGGAACACCTTGCACTGGTACACGGAAACGTTGAAGGCAAAAAAGACGTACTCGTCAGAGTCCACAGCGAATGTCTGACCGGAGACGTTTTCCATTCTCAGCGCTGCGACTGCGGGGAACAGCTTGAGAACGCAATGAAACTCATTGTTGAAAAAGGCGCAGGTGTAATTGTCTATATGAGGCAGGAGGGACGCGGGATAGGGCTTGCAAACAAAATACACGCGTACAGGCTTCAGGAAGAGGGATGCGACACCGTTGAGGCGAACGAGAAGCTCGGATTCCCCCCGGACCTCCGCGAGTACGGACTCGGGGCCCAGATACTTCTCGACCTAGGAATCAAAAGCATTGTACTCCTTACAAACAACCCGCAGAAGATAGTCGGCATAAACGGATACGGGATAAAGATCAAATCCAGGCTCCCGATTGTCATAGAACCGCACAAGCACAATGAGAAATATCTGTCGACCAAGAAGAAGAAAATGGGGCATCTGATCTGAGGAACAATCGAATTACGAATTACGAATTACGAATTACGAATTACGAATGGAGAATTTCAACTGACAACTGACGAATTACGACGAGGATGACGAAGGGGAGACGTTGAAATCGTTAAAGACGTTACACGTTGAACGGCTTGAACGGCTGCCGACATATTTAAAAACTATCTCGAAAGGAGAATTTTATGAACAAGCAAGTAAAAAACGTTTATGAGGGAACTCTTGATGCGAAGGGGATCCGTATTGCAATCGCATGCGCCAGGTTCAACGAGTTTTTCGTTGGCAAACTGCTTGAGGGGGCTGTTGATGCAATTGTACGGCATGGAGGAAAAACAGAAGACATAGACGTTGCATGGGTGCCGGGATCATATGAACTCCCTATAGCCGTGCAGAAGTTCCTTGCCACAAAAAAATATGATGCGGCAATAGCTCTTGGCGTTGTAATCCAGGGGGCGACTCCGCACGCAGCCTTCATAGGCTCCGAAGTTTCAAAATGCATGGCACAGCTTTCTCTTAATTCTGGCGTTCCGGTAATCAACGGCGTAATAAGCGCAAACGACATTGAGCAGGCGATTGAAAGAAGCGGAACCAAGGCGGGAAACAAGGGTTCTGACGCCGCGAAAACCGCGATAGAAATGGTAAATTTAATTCGGGCTATGCCCGGAAAATAATCAGGTGGAAGATAATGGATTTTCAAAATAAAAGCCAAAGTTCAGTCAAGGAGCAAGACCCAAGGCGTCTTGGACGCGAATTTGCGATGCAGTTTCTTTTTCAGTTTGACCTGTATGATGAATTCGACGATGTGAAACTCGGACACTTCTGGACTCAACTTGAAGAGTCCGGATTATATTCCAACAACAGGCTTCTCAGGAAAAGCAAAGAATTCGCGGAAAAACTCATAAAGGGTTCCATCGAGAAAAAGGTGGATGTCGATTCCAGCATCGAGAAATTCGCGAAAAAATGGAAGATCGACAGAATGGCCATCGTAGACAGGAACATCATGAGGATAGCGACATACGAGATGCTGTTCTGTCCCGACATCCCTCCGGTTGTCAGCATAAACGAGGCGGTTGAAATAGCAAAATCTTTTGGCGGGGAGGAGTCGGGCTCCTTCATCAACGGAATCCTGAACGGCATAAAAGACAGTCTGTCCAGACCGCCCAGGGAGGCTATGCAGGTTAAATGAAATCAATTTTTTCAGTATTTCAACGCGGACTGCAGAAAACCGCAACATCATTATCCCGCTCTATAGGGAGTATTTTCTCGGGCACATCGGCATGGGATGCCGAGACCTATGAAAAACTTAAAAACGCCCTGATAAGCGCAGATTTCGGTGTGTCCGCGAGCACGAGGATCGTCTCTGACATAAAGGACCGCTATGAACGGGGCGTCATAAAGACTTCCGACGACATAATGGATATCGCCAAGAATGATATTATTGCGATACTGAATAAGAACAGAATTGACGTCACATTTAAACAGAATTCCTTGTCTGTCATCCTCATTGTCGGAGTGAATGGCAGCGGCAAGACCACCACGGCCGGCAAACTTGCATATCTTTGGAAAAATGACGGAAAAACCGTTATGCTTTCCGCATGCGATACTTTCAGGGCGGCCGCCGTCGAACAGTTGAAGCTTTGGGGGAAAAAAACTGATTGTCCTGTTGTCGCATCAAATCCGGGGGCGGATCCGTCCTCCGTAGCATTTGACGCTGTTCAGTCAGCCCTTGCCAAAAAATTTGATTTTATCATAATCGACACTGCTGGCCGTCAGCACACGAAAAAGGGACTGATGGATGAACTTGCAAAAATGAACCGCGTGATCTCAAAGGTGTACCCTGAAGCCCCTCAGGCGGTATGGCTGACAATCGATGCAAGCATAGGGACCAACGGCCTCATGCAGGCAAAGGAATTCCTGAACACATCCGGAGTGACGGGACTAATCCTGACAAAGCTCGACGGGACGGGAAAGGGAGGAATAGTTGTCGCAATCCAGGAGGAGTTCAACCTGCCTGTGATCTTTGTCGGGCTCGGGGAAAACCCGGAAGACCTGCAACCATTTGATCCCGAAATGTTCTCCAACGCCCTTTTCTCACACACGAAATAGTTCTGCAGGGCTCCGGAAAAATCCAGGATACCTGCGGATAAGAAAAATCAGCACAGGCTTATTTTAAAAACACAGTCATCCCACGGGATGACGGATGGATGGATTGTTGGATGGATGGATGACTGGGTATGAACTCAAAGGAAAACAAAGAATGCTCTCTTATACACAAATTATTGGAAAAGGCATTTCGGATTTTCTTACAGGATTGTTTTATTCTTATGTCTCTGATACGCAACCATCCAGACATCCATTCATCCAATCATCCATGGGACGGTAGTGTTTTAAAAACCGATATGCATATGCCTATGTTCTCCATATATTGGAAACAGGAGTTTTCAATGAAAAAGCTGACTGTCGCCGTCTTATCATTTCTCACCTTGTGCCTGAATTCATATTCGGCGGATTTCTCGAAGCTTGAAACCTTTGTCGACAATGAAAAACTGTGGGAAATATCCTCCGCAAATTTCCTTGACAGAAGCAATGAAATGTATTTCAA
This sequence comes from Victivallales bacterium, assembly GCA_041662825.1. Taxonomy (GTDB): domain Bacteria; phylum Verrucomicrobiota; class Lentisphaeria; order Victivallales; family GWF2-50-93; genus GWF2-50-93. The sequence goes on from JBAZRS010000160.1 coordinate 7,347, forward strand.
ATGGCTTTCCGACAGGAAAAGCGAAGTAAGATACCCGGGTTACAGCAACAGTCCGGGCATGACATTCCTCGGCATGAAATCCTGGGAGACTTTCATCCGCTTTGAAGGGGGAAAAGTCAGCCAGGTTGAAGTTTCCATCTATGCCCGGGGTGACTCCGGGGAAATAAACGATGAAAAGGCTTTTCTGGCCGCTGTTGATGAAACCGTCAGGAACTTGGACGCATGGGTCGGGGACAAAGGTGTCTCAATACAGAAGGAAAGGCTTACAACCGGCATGTACCTTGAGAAAAAGGTCTGGGTGAAGAACAGCAGCCTTGCCGTGGAACTCAGGTGGAGCGCCAGCGAGCGGATAAAGACCCAGGATTTTGAAGACGCGAAGGCAAAAGAAAAGAAGATAAAATTCAGGGCTGAATACATTAGGATCAACATAAGCAAGTTCAATCCGAAAAACGACCCGAAGAAAATGGCGTCCACTCCGAGGAAAGCAGATACCGCTTCCGCCGCGGACATAAGGCAGAATGTGAAAAAGGATGCGGACGGCTCTGTTTATATTGAAAACATACCCATGGTTGACCAGGGGGACAAGGGTTACTGCGCCGTGGCGACAGCCGAACGCATTCTCAAATATTACGGGACAGATGCGGATCAGAACATGCTTGCCCAGTTGGCAAGCTCATCCGCCACAAAGGGAACCAGCTCCGAAGAAATGCTTGACATGCTGAAAAAAGTCCAGTCTAAATTCGGGGTGTTCGTAAGGACCCATATTGAAATCAAACTCCAAACGTTCATAGAAATGCTGAACGACTACAACAAACTCGCAAGAAAGGCAGGAAAGAAAACAATAGTGTATGGAAATGACATCGATGTCGGCGGAATTTACAGTTCCATGGATCCCGGCCTGCTGAAAAAGACAAAATGCGAGAAAGACAAGACCGGATTTAAAAATTTTCAGAGCGACATAATAAAGCATGTGGATACGGGCATCCCCCTCATATGGAGTGTAATACTCGGGATTGTCAATGAAAAGGGGCTTCCGCAGGCGGAGGGCGGACATTTGCGCATAATCTCCGGCTATAACAAGGAGAAGAGCGAGATCATATACTCCGATTCATGGGGAAAGGGGCATGAAAACAAAAGAATGCCTATGGATGACGCCTGGATGATAACAACAGGCCTTTATTCATTCGATCCGAGGAAAAAATAAAACATGGAGGAACCCTGGCGCTATGAATTCCAATTCTGACTCCAAATACATGTCTCTTGCTGTCTCCCTGGCGAAACGCGCCTTGGGGGAAACCTCCCCAAACCCGATGGTCGGTGCGGTCATTGTGAAAAACGACAAGGTCATAGGGAAGGGATATCACAGGAAAGCCGGAGGTCCGCACGCTGAAATCAATGCGATAAATTCTTCAAAGGGCGATATTGGAAATTCCACTCTTTATGTAACACTTGAACCGTGCTGCACCTTCGGAAGAACCCCGCCCTGTACCGGCGCAATCATAGATGCCGGCATTAAAAAAGTTGTTGTCGGCTGCCTTGACCCAAACCCCAGACACGCGGGAAAAGGGGTGGATATTCTTGAAACGGCCGGAATCGAAGTAGTTGTCGGAATAAAAGGGAAGGAATGCACCGACCTGAATGAGGCCTTCTTTCACTGGATAACAACCGGCAGGCCTTTTGTACTTTTAAAAATGGCGATGACCCTCGACGGGAAAATTGCAACGCATGACGGAAAATCGAAATGGATAACCGGCCCGTCCGCCCGGCTCCGGGTACAGAAACTAAGACAATGGGCCGATGCAATAATGGTCGGAGCTGAAACTGCGAGAACAGACAAGCCTTCACTGACTGTCCGCGAATTTCACAAAAACAGACAGCCCCGGAGGCTGATTGTTTCCAGGAAACTTACGGACAAAGACGCGCACGGTCTTCTCTGTCCCGGGGAAAAGCCCGAAATACTAAGCGCTTCCTGCAGACAGGAATGGATTAGGGAATTTAAACGGCTTGGAAAAGAAGGAGTTGTTTCACTGCTTGCCGAAGGGGGCGGTGAACTTGCCGCATCCCTGCTGAAAGCCGGGATGGCCAACAAGATCGAATTCCATATTGCAGCGAAAATTCTCGGGGGCCGGAACAGCCGGCCTGTTGTAGGCGGGGAAAATCCTTCAAGCCTTGCGGAAGCTTTCAACATTCAAAACATGAGCGTGAAAAAAATGGGGGACGACCTCTGTATCAGCGGATATCCCAGGGCCAAATGACCTATTCCAAGGTTACTCCAAATCTCCAAGGGAATTATAGACGTTTTTGATTGCCACCGCAGTCTCCCTGTAGGTCTGATAGCGTTCTGCAGGCGCCCGGGCAATCATCCTATCAAGGATTTCGGCGATTTTTGGACTTACTGTGCCGGGTATGCGATTTGCAACATTCGCCATTCGCAGGCTGTTGACATGCTTCCTTGAGACCTCGAAGGCTCCGGTTGCGGTATAGTAGGTTTTTCTCGAAAGGGCGTGGAACATAACCATTCCCAGACTGTAAATCTCGCTGCTCATGTTTTCAGGCAGGCCGCAAATTCTTTCCGGAGGCATATAGAGGGGGGATCCCTCTACGGTTTCAACACCTTGATTCGTAG
>JBAZRS010000161.1:0-9966 GCA_041662825.1 Victivallales bacterium
AGCGAAAGATTTCCATTAGGGATGAAGCATTTGAGCAATGATATATTTGCCGCCTCTCCCAATTTGTCATCTTTATAACTTTTCCTGATATTTTGAGCGGTGCGCTCAAAATACTCAAGAAAAGTTTTCTTGAATTCAATCTCGCCGACCTTTGCGACGTAGTGGCGGAGCCTGGCTTTTGCGCGGTTTGTCCTGTCGCCCTGCTCGTGGAAAAGCTCCAGCACCGCCCTAATGCATTTCAAAAGATCTTCTTCCGGAAGAAAGTCAAAGAGTTTTATCCCGAGCATGCTTTCCCGTCCCATACCGCCCGCGCCATAGACTGTGAAGCCCTTTTTGCCGTTTACGAGTTTCGCAATGAAACCGAGATCCTGAAGGGCCGCCATGGAAGAATCTTTTTCGCAGCACGAAAATCCGATTTTCAGTTTTCTGGGAAGCTGAAATGCTTTTTCCTCTTCAAAGAGGAATTCATTTGCGGCTTTCGCATACGGCAGGACATCGAAGATCGTATCGGGTGAAATGCCGCTGTGCGGACATGCCGTGGTGTTCCTGTATGTGTCTCCGCCTCCTCCTTTGAAAGGAATCCCGTTTTCCACCAAAGCTTTGACAATCGGATAGAGCATTTCTGTGGGAACATCCTGGAGTTGGATGTCCTGGCGGGTCGTAAGATGCAGGTACCCGACCTTGTTTGCCTTTGCGGTTTCCGAGATCGTCTTTGCGTCCGAAAGGGGCAAATGCCCTCCTGTCACCCTTATCCTAATCATAAACTCCCCGCTGCTTTGTTCGTAGATTCCAAGCGGAGCGGTGAATTTCTTGAATTCGGCGGCATTTATTTTCCCTGAAGTAAATTCCTCCGATTTCAATCTTACGAGCTCGTATTTCTCATTCCAGAATCTCTTATCCATTGTTTTTCCCTTGTTTGTAAATTTTTTCCATTTTGGAAAAAATCATATGCAGTACCCCGGAATTATATCCGAAGCCGTGAGCAGATGCATGGTTTTATCGGTCGCCTCGTTCACTGGCGGATTCGCCGGCAGATTCAAGTCCGGTTTGAATTTTGTAAAATAGTTTTCCCCTATATTGACTACAAGGATATCATTCGGGTAATTCAGGAGTTTCAGTTTCTCAAGGTCGTATTCGTCGGCATTGTCAACCGCCGTTATGAATATGAGCCCCGCGTCCGTCATGATTCTCGCTAGTTCGCCTATTCTCCGGATGTGCTCGTCCCTGTCCTGGAAGACCGCCTTCATGTCCGAATCAAGCCCGCCGATTATATTCGTCATTCCAAGAAAGTATGTGTTGAGGCGCAGATTGAAAAGGCGCTGTTCGAGCGTCTTTGCAATTTCCCGTTTGCCTGTCCCCTTGTCTCCTGTGAACAAGATGAATTTACCCTTGTGATGATTTCTTGCTATGCGGGTTGCCGCATCTATGAAACCGCGTTCCCAGGAATACTCGCGTTTTTCTATGTGTTCTCGCAGGAGGGATTTGTCATCATCGGCTTTTCCGGTCACAATGCCCCCGCCTGCGATTTCGTAATTGTCGATAATCACAAACCTGCCTGTGTTTTCAATGTCGCTTATCAGATCGAAGGCTATCGGCTTGGACGTCTCAATCACACATTCTCCGACATCATGCCGGTCGAGCTGCTGCTTCCCTTTGACGGAAGTAAGTTCTGAAGCGTCAAGCACATTTGAAATATCGACGAGTTCCGCGCTTGTCCGCGCCGCCGCCAGTTTGAGCCTGTATTTCCTGCCTTTTATGAACGGCGCCCTTCCCATCCAGAATATGTTGACTTTCAATCTTGATGCGACCAGCGGAGCCGTTTCGCTTTTCTTGAACATGATATCGCCGGGATTAGCGTAAATCTGCTTTGCAAGTGTGAATCCTGTCGCATGCGGTGCCCCGATTTCACTGCGAGGAGGGGTGTTGAACCCCTCGATCGATTTAATCGAGGATTCCTTGCCGGACGGCAGGAAGACGACATTGTCGCCGACTTTGATGCTTCCGGTTTCAATGGAACCGGCGACTATTCGTCGTTCATCATCCTGCTCGGTGAACTTGTAAATGTCCTGAACCGGCATCCGGAACGCCTTGTTTGCATTGTCGGGTTTGAGGGCGAAAGTTTCCAGCTGGTCAAGGATGGATGGCCCCTTGTACCAGGGGATGTTCTCCGAGCCTTTGACAATATTGTCGCCGAATCTTCCGCTTGCGGGAATAAAGCTTGTGGCCACAACCCCGATGTTGCGGAGGAATTCAGAATACTCGCTCACAATATTTTCATATACTTCCTTTTTGTAATCCGCAAGATCGAACTTGTTTATTATCACGGCGACCTGCCTGATTCCGAGCATGCTCAGGATGTAACCGTGCCGTTTTGAATTCTCCTGGATGCCCTCATGGGCGTCGATCACCAGGAGCGCCGCATCAGCACGGGCTGCACCCGTCACCATGTTTTTCAGGAACTCAATATGGCCCGGCGCATCAATTATCATGTAATTGCGTTTCGCTGTTTTGAAGAAGCAACGCGCCATGTCAATCGTTATTCCCTGACGCTGCTCGTTTTTGAGGGCGTCGAGGAGGAATGCGTATTCGAACGGCTTTGAATTGCGGCGGCAGTTCTCCTGCACCTGTTCCAGCTTCCCGTTAGGCAGCGAGCCTGTATCAGCCAGGAGTCGGCCGATGATCGTGCTCTTCCCGTGGTCGACATGACCGACTATCACTATCTTCAATAAGTTTTGCGTTTCCATTTTGTTTGTCTTTCCTCTTGTTCTTTCGTTTATAAAAAATTGCGTCGGCAATCTTTTATCACATGTATCCTTCTCTCCGAAGCGTCTCCAGCCCGCCGCCGTCGTCCTTGTCCTGCGCCCTTCCGGAGCGTTCTGCGATGTTCGCAAACTTCCCGCTTCTGAGCTCGGTGATTATCTCCTTTACATTCCTGGCGGTTGAATCTACCGGCGTCGTGCAAGGATAGCATCCCAGCGAACGGTATCTTTTCCCCATGCCGTTGTCGAAATAAAGGGATGTTATCGGAATGTTCTCCTTTTCTATATATTCCCATATGTTGAGCTCGGTCCAGTCTAGCAGGGGATGAACCCTGATGTGCGTTCCGGGCGCAAAATCCGTCTTGTACTGGTTCCAGAGCTCAGGAGGCTGGTCGTCGACATTCCAGTCGCTCTGTTTGTCGCGCGGGGAAAAATATCGTTCTTTCGAACGGCTTCCCTCTTCGTCCGCACGCACTCCGACAATAACTCCGGTGTAGGCGTCCTTGTTGGCGTCAGGTTCGAATTTTCCTGTTTCGTGGTTCAGCCTGTAACGCGGCCATTCTCCTGAGAGAGTGTGTTTGAGAGCTTCACTCTTTAGGCTTTTGCAGCAGGTCAGGCGGTCGACTTTGCCGTCAGGGAATGTGAGTTTCTGTTCAATCGCAGGCTTGTTCTGCCCGATGAGGAGATTGAGTTTCCATTCCAGCGCGATATTGTTCCTGTAATCAATCATTTCAGGGATCTTGAACGCGGTGTCAATATGCATGAGAGGGAAGGGGACATGACCGAAAAACGCCTTTCTGGCAAGCCAGAGCAGGACGGTGCTGTCCTTTCCAATCGACCACAGCATGACAAGGCTTTTAAATTCCCGGTATGCTTCGCGCAAGATATGCACGCTCTGTGACTCTAATGATTCAAGATGATCCATTGTGAATTTCCTTATTGTTAGTCATCTGTCGTCAGCTATCGAATGCTGTCGACTATTTATTTATCCTGATGATTTTTCCGTTTACCACGTGTAATCCGCATTCCTTCTTCTCCGGTTCCTCCCACCACCATCTGCCGGCCCGAGGATGTTCTCCAGGCTTTACAGCCCTCGTACAGGGGGCGCATCCGATGCTGGGATATCCCCTGTCATGAAGTTTATTGTAGGGGACATCGTTTTCCCTTATGTAATTCCAGACATCCTGTTCGGTCCAGTCGGCCAGGGGATTCAACTTTACCAGTGAGAAGTTTTCATCCCATTCAATCTTCTCTATCTTTGTCCTGGTGACACTCTGTTCTCTGCGAAGACCGCAGATCCATGCGTCAAGCGTTGAGAGATATTTTCTCAATGGCCTTATTTTGCGGATTTCGCAGCATAGTTTTCTTTTTTCTATACTCTGGTAAAACAGATTCGGGCCGAAGTCCATTTCCATTTCTTCAACATCCTTTGATTCGGGGAAGAGCACTTCATATTTCACGCCGTATTTCTTCATGGTTTCAGTTATGACATCATATGTTTCCTGGGGAAGGCGTCCGGTATCGAGGGTGAAGAGCCTTGTCCCGCGGTTGATTTTCATGATCATGTCCGTGAGCACCTGATCTTCCGCCCCGAGACTTGAAGACAATGCGATTTTGCCGGTACCGAAAGTAGCCAGCCCCCATCCAATGATTTCCCGGGCATCTTTTCCCGCAAAACCCTTGTTCAGATTTTCAATATCCTTTTTGCTGACCATGTTGTTTCCTTATAATAACTCTGCGCCTTCGCGGCCCTGTGAATTTTAATTCTGTTTCCGGTAACTCCCGAACTCTAGAACTCCCGAACTATCGCACCTCTTCAATCATATATTGTAATCCGCTTCCTTTGGTATGACCCGTCCGAATTTGATTTTGTTCCAGATACGTTCATGAAAATAGTAGAGTATCATCTTGGTGAACACTTCGACAACACCAATAGAAATTGCGAAGGTCAATTTTCCCGTAATGAGCCAGGAAATAATTATGGTGTCAATAGTTCCGAGGGTTCGCCATGACACTGCTTTTGCAACGCTTCTGCTGTGTTTCTCAACCATAAATATTAATCCGTTTTATTGTTGCAGTTTACTTTATTCAGAGCCTTTATATAATTATACTATAGCAAGTATATCGACAAAGTAAACAATAGAAACGTGGAAAAATGATAAAATAGTTGCAACCACTTAATAATTAATATCATAAGAATTGATATAATTTAAAATAGCAGTCGTTTTTGTAAAGATTTGAAGATATTAATCGTTATGGAAGGATTGGAAAGGAAATGGATGTGAATGTAGCTGGCGATTACATTGTTTATTTTAATTCCAGCCGGCATCCATTTTGAATTTTTGCGAGTTCCCCTTGCTTCAAATGCAGGAGTTATATTCTCAGAAGTGAATTCCGCGGACGACCAGTGGAATTCATGTCCGCGCAGTAGAGTTCCTCTTTTACCGAGAAAACTGCTTTGCCTCAACTTTATTTCCCTGTATCCGAGACTGTGCAGTTTTGATTCCATCTTTATCCTGCATGGAATAACCCCGCTCATATTGTATTTTATGCCCCCGCAGGAAATGGTTTCCGACAAATACATGAATCCTCCGCACTCGGCAAAAACGGGTGCTCCTGAAGCGGCAAAATCGGAAACCGATCTAAGCATTGATTTGTTTTTTGAAAGTCTTCCAGCAAAAACTTCCGGGAACCCTCCGCCTATGTATAGGAATTTAATTCCCTCTGGAAGTGCCTTGTCATGCAAAGGAGAGAAGAAGACAATTTCGAATCCGGCATTCCTCAGCGCATCAAAATTATCTTCATAATAGAAATTGAACGCATCGTCGTAGGCGATTCCGATGCGGATCGGATGAATGGATGACTGGATGACCGGATGATTGATCAAGAGTTTTGTTGTCTTTGCCGTCTTCTGTCGTCTGTCTCCTGCTTGCCACGGCGTAGTTTTCAAACGAAGCCGGGTCCTCTGTCTTCTGTCTTCTGCCATCCGTCTTCTGTCGTCTTTTTTCTGTCCTCCTGCGCCTGACACCTGACACCTGACACCTGACACCTTCAGTATCCTGTCAATCTCAATATGCTTTTCACAAACATCTGCGAGCCTGTCAAACCATTCTCCAGTTTTCCTGTTTTCAAAGACAGGAACAAGACCCAGATGCCGTTCAGGGAGCTTCAGTTTCTCATCGCGAGGGAGCCAACCGAGCAGTGGAGGCAGCCTGTCCTTCTTGAGCGATGTCCTGAGAATCTCCGCATGTCTTTCAGATGAAACATTGTTGGCGATGACACCTATTATTTTAATCTCAGGCCGGTAAGTGCAATATCCTTTCACGAGCGCGGAAATGCTTCCGGCCATCCCCCTGGCGTTGACGACAAGCAGCACAGGGACATTCAGGGATCTTGCCACATCGGCAGTGCTCCCTTCAAGTCTTCCCGGCTTTGCCCCGTCGAAGAGCCCCATGACACCCTCGATCACCGCGCAGTCTTTGCCTTCAATCCCTGCTTCAAAAGAGCGTGAAAGACCGCTTGGGACCATCCAGCTGTCGAGATTCCTTGACGGTGATCCGCAGGCGGCCCTGTGGAAGGCGGTGTCAATGTAGTCCGGCCCGCATTTGAACGGGGCGACCTTGATTCCGCGCCTCTTCAAGGCGCGCAGCAGGGCAATGGTTATCGTGGTCTTCCCCGCCCCGGAATTTGTCCCGGCTATGCAGAACGCATGAAGTTTTGTTGACATAAATATTGCTGTTCGATTTTTAACTTAAAATATCACTCTCATCTATTCTTTCAAAGATGTTGAAAAATAAGGTAATATTATGTATCTTAACTGTTATAAGGAAGTTGTGCTAACATGAATAGAATTAATTTATTGAAAGAAGTCAAAAAGAAAGTGCTTGAGGTAACGCCTGAGGCCGATGTCATCCTGTATGGTTCAAGGGCCCGAAAAACAAGTACAGCTGGTTCTGACTGGGATTTTCTCATCCTTATTGATGATAATCCGAATACTCTTACTGATAAGATAAGGCACAAGATTTATGAGGTCGAATGGGCTACCGGGGAAGTGCTCTCATCTATAATCAGGAATCGAAAAGAGTGGAACAGCAAGAAGTATAAGTCTATTCCATTTTACAAGAATGTTCTTAAGGATGGGGTTAGGGTATGAATAAAGAGCTTGTGAAATACAGGCTCGACAGGGCAAATGAAGCATTGGAAGAGGCTGCCCTTCTCGCAAACAATTCGAAGTGGAACACCTGCGTAAACCGCCTTTATTATTCTTGCTTCTATGCAGTTTCTGCATTACTGGCAAAAGACGACATGTCTTCAAGCAAGCATACCGGTGTCCGTTCCTTATTTAATCTCCATTATGTGAAGTCGAACAAAGTCCCAAAGGAGCTTGCGCAGATCTATAACGACCTTTTTGAGAAGAGACAGGAAGGGGATTATATCGATTTTGTCAGATTTGAGGAACCCCAAGTCAAACCGCTGATTTCCGGCGCCAAAAAGTTCATTGCCCATATCAAGACATTGATTTGACCGGTTTCCGCCTTGATTCTAACATTGCCGATAAATAAATGGATGCCAGAGTGGATGCAGAAGATATAATATTATTAATCTTTGTAATTTTGATTCTTGCCGGACCTATAAGCACTATTTGCGGATTCATATATTATATAAAAATATATGGTAAGCTTAAGCTATATAAAGAAGGGAAATATCGTCAGCTCGCAAATATGATCTTGATTGGTTTTGTCACAATGATGATCATTTCAGGTCTTGCTGTATGCATGACTCCTATGTTTTCTTGTTCTCGGAGTAAAGCAAGGGAAGTGAGTTGTATGAGCAATCTTAGACAAATTGGTCTGGCACTAAAGATGTATTCACTGGATTATAATGGCTTTTATCCACCCATTAGCGGCGCTGCGGGATTGGAGATGCTCCGATCGGGTGGATATCTAGAAAACACCAGATTATATATATGCCCAAACTCTGAAAGGAGTCCGGCAAGAGAAGGGGAATGTCTTTCAGAAAGCACTGTGGATTATATTTACATAGGTGGTTATTCACTTTCGGACACAAAGAAAACTGCAATTGTTTATGACAAGGATCTCAATCATAAAAAATATGGTAATATACTTTATTCTGATGGTCATGAGACAGGATTCAGAGGAATGAATTGGAAAGAATGTCTATTTAATCCTTCTGTCTTAAAAGAAGAACATCAGTTTTAAGGTGTTTCAACGGGAGCATTAATAATCCCTTGTATTATTGAATTTTATATCCTCTTCGAGTGTAAAGCTTACCGTTACGCAAGACTGTCTTTGAATTTCCAATAATAACAAGCGTTGACATGTCTACGAATTCTTCTGGGAAATGATCAAGTGTCCCGCAAACGGTAATTTCATTTGTTCTTCCGGCATTCTTTACAATTCCAAATTTCGTATCTTTACCACAGACTTTTTTAAAATATTTGATTGCGTACGCAAGCAAATATTTTCTGTTGTGGCTTCTGGGATTGTAGATGGCGCAGACCATGTCGGCTTCTGCAAGGAGCTTTATCCTTTTTATAATTGTCTTTTTCGGGGTCAGGAGATCCGAGAGGCTGATTATCGCAAAGTCATTCATGAGTGGGGCGCCAAGGGCGGAGGCCGCAGATACTGCCGCAGTTATTCCGGGAACCGTCTCGATTTTTACGCCTTTGTATTTTTCCTGTTCCGCAAGTTCAAGAAGTAGTCCCGACATACCGTATATCCCGGCATCTCCGGAACAGACGACCGACACTTTCTTTCCGGAAGCAGCCTCGTCAAGAGCCTGTGTGCATCGTTGAATCTCATGGGTCATGCCGGTGGCTATTGTTTTTTTCTTTCCGATGAGAGAAGGAATTTGCTCCAGGTATTTCCCATAGCCTGCAACAGTGTCTGATTCACTGATTGCGGATTTCGCACTTTCAGTTATCTGATCGATTGCCCCTGAGCCTATTCCGATTGCGCTTAAGGAGCCTTTTAGGGGGATAGGCTCCGCTATTGCGACGGTTATTTTTCCGCCGTGGACAGACTTCGGCGAAATTATCCTGCCTCCTGCGGCGATTGCCGCGGCTTCGGAGACGCTGTGAGAGTTGATGTGCTTCTTCACCTTTTCCGAAGGGGAGGGGACATTGATCTTGGAAAGCTCCTCCGGAGTGAAAAAAACAAGTTTCACACCGTTGGACTCGGCATATTCAAGTAGGCCCTTTTCATCGGACTTTAGAGTGCAGGTTGCGATGAGTCCTATGCTTTTCCCGCAAAGGGCATTAACGAGAGCCTTTGAGATTTCATCGCAGTTTGTACCCCGTCTGCAGCCTAGGCCGACTATGTATCTTTTCATTTTTCTCCATGTGTTTGCGCGTCGTTGTTCTAAGAGCGCACAATGAGTTGCGTTATTGGGAACGGAAATTAAGCACAAGTATTCCGGTTGACTTTATTTTCGTGTTTAATGCAACCGCTCCCCGGAATATTCCTTTTTCTAATTCATCGGATTTAGTGATGTGAATAATATTCGTTTTAGAGCTGTAATATTTCTTGAAAATCTCTTTCGGAATCATCAACCCAATCTTCTTCCCCTCCAGCAACATCGAGTTAAGCGTCTTTATCATCTCCGGATTCTCGACCTTCCAGCCCTCTATTGCGGCCATTTCGTCAAAAGCCATTAGATTTTGTACATCTGTTGCTGTCGTGATTACAGGTTGTCCACCAAGAATACTAGCTGCGAACTTCGCAAGCCTGTTTGCACCGCCAATATGCCCGCTGAGGAGGCTTACCGCATAATTCCCTTTCTGATCGCATACAACAACTGCCGGATCTGCTGTTTTGTTGTCAAGGAGTTTTGAAATCTTCCTAACTACGATACCAGTTGCCATTATGAATATGTGGCCGTCAAACTTCTTCCAATTATCCTCCAATGTCTTCGTGAATTCGCCTTCCTTAAAAAATTCCGAAACGGAATTTTTAACTGATTCCTCTTTAAACCTTTCAGGCATGAAAAGTGTTCCGCTTTTCATGTCTATCAAGAGTTTTTGTGCAGTCAAAATCCCTTCTGCGGTTATTGCATAAATGGCAATCTTCCCACGAAATTCGCCGATTCGCCGATTCGCCGATTCGCCGTTTCGCTCTTCAACGGCTTTCCTGTACCCGTGTGTGAAAGCCGCATCGTAGAGAAGTGACTTCCCCCCTTTTTTCCTGTC
>JBAZRS010000162.1:0-7048 GCA_041662825.1 Victivallales bacterium
GACGCCAGCAGGGATCCGATGAGGATTGCGGAAACCCAGCCGTACCCGAATGCAAGTCCGAGAAACGTTCCGACCAGAAGGGGGATGACAAGTGTCGCAGTACCGAAAAAGGATGTGCGCCACTTGGATTTGCCGAAGAGTACAAGGTCTATTTCCATGCCGGCGAAGAAAAGCAGGAGCAGCTTGCCTATTTCCGAGAATGTGGAAATTATCGGGGCCTCCCCTCTTCCCAGCCCGAAGACGAACGGCCCGAATATTATGCCCGCAAGTATGAGTCCCACTACGTCAGGCAGCTTGCATCTGCGCGAGATCGCCGGGGCAAGCAGGAGGATCGTCATGCCTATCATGAATTTGACCAGGGGCGGGAATTTATCAATTATGGACTCTTTCCCCAGCCTCTGCATTGGCGCATCCATAATGTCGGTCTTCTCAAGAAGCTCCGTTTTTTGTACCGATGCCGCATCCATGACTTCCATGGCCTGCTGCTTGTCGAATTTATCCAGGGCAAGTGATGTGAAAGGCGAAAAGAACGGGAATGTGAAGAAAAAGAGAACCGCAATGAAAATATATTCAAACCGCATAACGCATTAATCCCCCCAGTTAATTTTTGAATTAGGCGGCCAGAGGCCGCAACTTGGTATTAGGGGTCAGTGTTCAGGAGAGGAAAATCTTTCCTGACACCCGACCACGTTGAAATTCCTTGACGTTGAATTAGACATGAAGTTCAACTTTAGCATACGCCCTCAAAAAGTAAATTACGGGATTCACCAAAAAAAAGAAATTAACACAGCTGCGTCCCAAAGCGTCAGCCTCTTTCAGAAAATTATATTCATGTTAGGCGGCAAAAGGCGCCGCAAGTTTAAATCAGGACACGTCAACTGCTGTAGCAGCGGCACTCTGCTGACGCTCTGCAGGAAAGCCGCGCCAGCGGAGTGGCGCGGCTACAACAAATCCTGGCTTTTGCCGCTTAAAAAAGGTTTTAAATAATATCTTTGAAATTCCTTAACGTCAAGGCAGGGCTTGTCTGTTGATAACTCCTGCAATTGGTGCAGATAATTCACTCAGGAAGCGCAGTCATTCTTTCAAGGCGGTTTTTCAGGTCTTCCGGAATTGCATTGTTGGCAGTTTCCAGCTGAAGGACGGGCACTCCCCCGAAGATTTCATAACTGCGGTTGAGAACCCTGTCGTCCCAGATGCTGGCGAGGTTGTTCTTGGTCACTTTTTCAGATGCCAGGGCTGAGCGCCATCCGTCCAGCCAGACAGTCAGCATGTGATTGGCGAGTCTGGGAATGAACTTGTTCGTATCCATGAAAACATCCCTTTCCGAAGCGGGCATAATACGCCGGTTCTCCAGTAGCCATGCCAGCGAAACCATATCATGTGCCACCACGGAATCAGAGGCGATTACCAGACCGGTGTCAGGCTCGAGGACATACCCCTTGTCGGGGCCATATGTGGCGAAGAGCTTGTTTGCCAACGTGACTACGAGCCGCTGTTTCGTTATCAAGGTCGCAACAGTATTGCCTTCAGCGGTCTTCTCATGGATGCTGGCGGCATCCCTGTGGTATTCCAAACGTGTATCGTGACGCCAGTAACCCACTGCGGCTTTCATTCCCAACGTGCTCCCCATAATTATATGCCGGGAGCAGCGGGGCATAAGGACTATGTGCTGAACCTCCTTGAGGATGTTCGGCATCATGAGTCCGCGTTTCCAATTTGATCCGGCCGCGGGATACTCCTCATAAAAGGCATTCCAGCCCGCCTCTTCGAAACAGTGAAGTTCAGCGCCGGAGGCCTGAACTGCCTGCGCCAGGCCTGATGACGTCATCAATGCACGGGTGCTCCCTCGCAGCGATGCAGGAAAAAACCGCAGCCTCTGAACTCCGGACATGTCTCCTACGATTACTCTTCCGGCCCCTTTCTCCTTGAGTATCTCGACCATGGCGGAAACGGCTGCCGGACTGGTGGTGGCCGGAAAGGGATTGCCCGAATTGTTTGCCGTCTTGATGAACACGGAATCACCTTTGGACAACCACGAAAAATCAGTCGCCGCCTCGGCTGCACTGCGGATCGCCTGACTCATGTATTGCTCAGAAGCGCCCCTTGTTACACCTGCCAGAAAAACCTTGTTATGAATCTGCTTCAATTGCCTGGTCCTTGCGGAAGTCACGGATGCATCTGCAACCGCACACATCGCTTCTCCGTTTGACATAAGCATCTTCCTCTCTGGACATTGATACCGGCGAACCTTCGGAAAAGTACACTGTCGCTAAAACATTTGCAATGTGCGCCCTCCCCCTTCCATGTGGGGAAAAACCCTACCAGGGGAAGTAAGTTAGGCGGCCAAAGCAAATAATTTGAACATCGAACATCGAACTACCAACTTCGAATGTATTCAGTTTTAATTCGATCCTCCATGTTCAGAGTTGAATGTTGGATGTCCATCGCCTTGAAATTCCTTACCATCCAGTTAAGCCTTTGTAGCTGGATAAGATTCATGCTAAAGCTGTACTTCAATCTGGGAGGCGTTTAAGTTGGAGTTCAAACTTTAGTTTGTCTTTTCTTAATCTATGCGGCATTTGCGTGATAGCCTATTTTACTTTGAATAAAAATCCCATCCTGATAAAGACTCGCATTACCGAAGCGTGCCTTTTTCCTTTGCATCCCTTGAATCTCCTCTTCCCGTCCTGTAATTTTCACAATCCCAAATCCGAGTCTGAATAATGCAGCACGGGCATCTTGCCTGTATCTTGAGGTTAACGTGGCACAGGCGTCTCGCCTGTGGATTTAACATGTGCAGGATTGACCGTCTTAAACAAGTGGATTTAAATTTTCACCGTGATGGCTAACGATAGCGTGTCCTGTTCTTGTTGGAGTTCACAGCTTTAGCGTGTCTTCTCTTTTAAATATGATTACAGGTGATACAGGGAAGAGATCGGGATGGATTTAAGGGCACGCTAAAGCCGTACTCCAACTTAAGCAATCAGTTCATAGAAGGTAATTTAGCACCACCTGTGAAATTTATTTTCTTAACACCACAGTCTTAAAGGAGTATTATCCATGCGGCAAACCGGAAACTATCTTTTCCTGCTTGTGTTCCTTTTCATTTCCATGTTCCTGCTGATATCGGTCCATAACATAATGATGATGAAACTGGTCGGCTTATTTCTCATCCTGGGTCTCTGCACCTCCGCATATCTTATAACGCGGAACCACCGGGATCAGATGATATTGATACCGCTTGGCATCTTGGCGCTTTGCGTATATATGACGATGCACGCGGCAAACGAGCCGACTTCACTGAAGTTCCTCGACAAGCTCCTCTGGCTTGGCTTTGCCGGATACCTGATTCTGATTGTCTTCCGGCAGATATTTGAATCCAAATTCATAAAGGCTCAGGAAATCTATGGCGCCATCTCGATTTATCTGCTCCTGGGTTTCATGTTCACTCAGATTTACGAGATCATACTGGTCCTTGATCCCTCAGCCATTTCCTTTGATCCCAAAAATTTCGGGGGTACAGTGCTTCAGGTCGGAGATGTGATATACTTCAGTTTCATCACTCTCGCCACAGTCGGCTACGGGGATGTGGTGCCGGCTGTCCCAGTCGCACGCGCATTCTGCGTGATCGAATCGATAACCGGAATAATGTACGTCGCCATTTTCATCGCGAAATTCGTATCAATCCATTCCGGAAGAACCGAGAAACAAAAATAGACGACATTCGATGCTCGAAATTCATATTATTTTTTTCCCGGAGGGAAAAAAACTAGAACAAGGCGTTGAGCTTCTCGAGGGCGTCAGGCCCCAGCCAGCCATGGTTGATATATGCCTGGACTACTTTCTTCGCCACTTCCTTGGAGGCGCGGTTTGCATCGGCCTGGACGGTGGACAGGAATGTTTCGCTAAGTCCGGCCGCCGAACCTGCGACCGTGGAGGAAACGAGGAGCGTTCCCGCGGCGGCGCCTCCTGCTACGGGAACTGCGAGCCCCGGCTTAAGACTGCCTGAAGTGGTGATCATCGCCTTGTTGATAAAACGTCCACCCTGGCTGCATTCCATCAGCGCCTGTATTTCACCGTTTCCGAAACCAAAACCTACCCAGACACGCAAGGTCTGGTCGCCCTGGTTGATCCGGACAAATTTCCCATATACGACAAGAGTCTTGTCGGTCGGCTTGAGTCCGTCGCGGGCGGCGCCCGCCCTTATCCCTGCGAGTCTCAGGTTTTCAACGAGCCCGTCGGTGAGGGCCTTTGCCACTGCATGCCCCACCTGTACTTCCATCTGTGTCTGAGTCTTGTCACCCGATTCCCTTATCGCCTGCGCGGCAAAACCTTTATCCATCGTAACCTCGTCAGCTGTCACCGCCAAATCATGAACCAGGATAAAATCCGGAAGCACCAGGTTCGTCGAGGGGCGCGCCAATACGTCGACATTCGCCGAAGCGCATCCTGTGACAATCAGGGCGAGTGCCGTCGCAAAAAGCAACGATGTGATTTGCGATACCGATCCAAGAAACTTTGCGATTCTTTCCTTCATCTGAGTCTCCTTATTTTATGATTGAAAATGAAATTTGACCCCACAGACAGGAATGTCCGTGCTACTTCTTAAGGCAAATCTCATTTTAATGCTTTTATCTGTTCCAGCTGGGGCTGTGTCGGCATGGCATTCAATAAAAACAGGATATTGTCCTTGAATGCCGGATCAGTTGTGATTCCCATGTGTGCGGCGCGCAGTTGGATAATGCCCCTCCAGGCAATGGGACTTGTGAAATACGGAGCCCATTGCCGATTTGCACGCTCATCGAAAAGCGCACTTGCCGCTGTAACTTTTCCGTCTCCCGGCGCATACTCTACAACCTTCAGCTCTCCGGTTTCGGAATCTGCAGTCGCCTTACGGGTGGTTTTCACGGCATTTCCAAGTACCAGGTACAGCCTCACGTCTGGCGGAGGTTGCGCCGCAAGCTCCATGACTTCAATAAATCTTTTTGCGCGTTTCAGGCATTTGTCCAGGTGATCCAGCGCAATGCGTCTTCTCTCATTGTCATCCTGCACATCAGGCAGGAGTGTTTTCAAGGTCCCCGCCTGTCTGGGATCCGCCAGACCCCATTTCATTTTCTGCCAGACATTGATATCAAACATGTCAACAGCCTTGTTCGGGGCATCGGCATATACGACGGAAGATGATGAAGGGACAGGCATCATCTGGTAGTAAGTCGGCCAAGTGCCCAGCATTGCCGGAGGAAACGGGGGCGGTTCAGTGCCCTTTTGCATTTCCAGGACAGTGTCGAGATAACCGGCATTCGGTGTGCCCAGGATGATCAGCCGGTCAACATATTTGCTTCCGGCCCAGGTGATTTCCGGTTTCTGTCCCTCCGGCGGCAGGTCGGCATTTCCGTAATAAAGGTAATACCGTGAAACCAGACCGCCCATTGAATGTCCGATCAGGTCGAACTGCACATCATAATCCTTAACGCCGTACATCACCCTGTATTTTTCCTGAATGTATTTTCTCTTCTCAAGAACAAATTCATGCAGTTTCGCCGCATTCCACTGCAGATCGCGGCGCCAGTCATAGGCGAACTGGAAAAGCGTGTTGTAGGTTCGTCCGGAAGCAAGAGGAAAACCTTCAGCCTGGAATCCACCGCCCTGCAGGATATTCACCAGGTTAAGATAGGCGTTCTCCTGAAAACTTACGCCCATGATCTTGACGGTTACAGTGTCGAGCATGCCGTCGGGGACGGTATCATCATTAAGTTCATTCAGCGGTTTGCCGATTTTCATGGGAATCGCCAGCATGCGCATCTTATCTTCAGATACGGTAAAACCGTCTATCCCCCTGAATGTCCCCCAAAGATTCTGCCCGGTCTTCTTGTCAATCAAATTGGCGCCGAGAAACCCGTGGACAATGATTATCGGGTTGCGATACACCCCCTGATAGTCCATTTCCATTTTTTCAATCGGACCTACTATCGATTCGGAAAATTTTTCATTCGACGTATAGGAGCCAGTCGAACTGCATCCCGCAAGAATAACGGAAATTGAAAAGACCCCAAATGCTGCAATAATCGATTTAAACATAAAATTTTCCTTTCTCCCTGTTTTACAAGAACATTTTGAATTAGGCGGATAGTCCGCAACTTGGTGTAAGGTTTCAGGAGTAGAAAAACTAATCTTTCCTGACACCTGACACCTTTGAAATCCCCATACGTCAGGTTATTTTGAAAATATCATCCTGTCTTATAAAATACAATCTGCAATAGACCATGAAACTAAGGCTTCCTGTCGACTTCCTTCCGTATGGCACCTGCGATGTCGCCACTCAGCTTCGCCAATGCGCGACTGTGCGCTGCGGCAAGTGCATCGAAACCATCTTCCGTCACCTGATCACTTACGGATGTGCGGCCGGAAACAGGAACTCCGCCCGCCGATTTGCGGACCACCCACACCGCTTCAATGCGCACCGACTTTCCGGGCAACGAATCAAACCGCTGGATGTCAATCGTCACGCGATAGGCCGGATCAAAATTAGCCAGAGGCACCGCGACCACGTGCGGAGTTCCGAGTAGCACGGAAAGGTCGCCGGCGACCACACGGGCGATGTTGCTGTTCAGGGGTTCAGCCCAGCGGTTGAATTCGTCAATGGCAACGCGGTTCTGGGCGACTTGAACTGTAAACTGCGGCCGGTCGACTTCCGCCGGAATGGAAACAGGTCCGATGACAACTGCGTAGTTCGCACTTGATACGCCATCACCTTTCGCCGCAGGGTTGAGGGTGTAGAACTTCGACGGCGCCGAGGCGCAGCCGGCCGCGAACACCGCAAGTAACGAGATTGCAACGAGATGACTGATGTGTTTTTTCATTATTTTCATTCTCCTTTTTTACCGCGGATAAGTGCTTCCGGATGACGTTCAAGATAGTCGGCCAGTACCCGAAAGGCGCGAGCCGCGCCGCTTCCCTGCTGAAGCATGTTGCTAAGCTCGGAATTCATAACGGAGTTGGGTTCGATGAGCTGGTTGGCGCTGTCAAGCAGCTTGTCGGCACTGGTAAT
>JBAZRS010000162.1:7058-9963 GCA_041662825.1 Victivallales bacterium
GTCTTCTAGCGAATCAAGTTTGTCTGGAACTGTCGGCAATTGCGGGGGATCCTGCGACCAGTCCAGAGAGTCCGGCGGAGCGTCAGGGGCAAAACAGAACGATACCAACAATGACCCGGTAAGCAGGTTCCCCGTACTCAACTGGGCACGAACTCCGCGCGAAACCAAGGTATCCAGCATTTTCCTGCGGTCAACCATGGAGTCTATCCCGGCCGACACGTCCATAAACTTTACGCCGTACCGCTCGGGATCCACGCAGATGCCAACCTCCACGAAGCACTCCATCGTATTCACATCTAATCTAGGGCTGATTTCAGTGACCTCCCCGATGGTTATGCCGTAGAATTGCACGGGCGCACCCAGCGTCAATCCGCGTACTGACTGCTTGAAGGCAAGCAGATATCTGTGCGGATCGCGAACCGGCGGCTTGAAGGCTTTGGTACGGTCGCCGAACAAATTGAATGTGGTGCCGGTCTCGGCAGGCGGCAGAATCGGGTCGCTGGCAGGCGTTTCGAACGCCACTCCGCCCGCCAGGATAGACATGAGCGACTCGGTTTTGATGTTGATACCGTTTGCGGAGAGTGAAACATCAATCCCGCTTACCTGCCAGAACCGCGTGTCGGGACTGACGTATTTGTCGTATGGCTCCTCCACGAATATCTTCACGTTCAGGAACCCGCCATCCTTATTCAGTTCGTAGGACACAACCTGTCCGACCTGCAACTGCCGGAAATAAACAGGTGTACCGAAATCCAGAGAACCCAAGGTCGGAGTTTTCAGTGCGAAAAGCCGTCCGGGCACATCGCCGGTCAGCGGCGGCGTTTCTAGAGCTACAAAACTGAATTCCCTTTCCTCCGACCGGCCAAGCTGCATGCCGATGTAGTTACCGGAAATCAAGGTACTGAGTCCGGAGACGTTCAGACCTGAGATGCGTGGACGGACAACCCAGAAATTGGTGTCCTTGACGAGCAGTTCCTTCGCATTGGGACTCATCTGCGCGGTTGCGATCATGCTCCTGCGATCATCGGAGAGACGGATGGATTTGAGGACGCCTATGTCCAGGCCGTTGTAATTGACCTTGGTCTTGTGGGCTTCAAGTCCGTCGGCGGACTTGAAGACAATAGTGATCTCCGGCCCCTTGCTCAGAATATGTGTCACGGTAATCCAGCCCCCGGCGACGGCGGCAACAATGGGAATAACCCATACCAGGGAAAGCCGCGTGCGCTTTTTGGTTATGATTTTGGATTCCGGAACTTCTGGAAATGATTTGTCATTGTCAGGCATATTGAACCTCTTTTTCGGTTTCTTTTGAACTTGCGGTATCCCAGATGAGCCGCGGATCGAAAGACTCGACCGCCAGCATAGTCAGAACCACAACCGCCGCAAAGAACAGCAATCCCGGCCCCGGCTCCACGGACATGAGCGGCTGCAATTGGATGAGCGCCACCGTGAAAGTGTCCACGAACACGTCCACCATGGACCAACGGCCGATGATGTCGACCATCCGGAAAAGCCGGATTTTCTGCATGTTGTTTTTGATTGATCCACGTTTCACGGAGACGACCAGGTAGAGCAGCCCCGCTATCTTCGCGCTCGGAATCATGATGCTGGCAAACAGCACGATGAGCGAAAGCGGCCACCCGGTAGGCGACCAAAGCAGGACAACCCCCTGCATGATGGTGTCGGACTCCCTGCCCCCGGCCGTAACAGTCGTCATCACCGGCAGGAAGTTGGCCGGAATATAACAGATCGCCGCAGCAGCAAGGTAGGCCACAGTGCGCTGGAGGCTGGCGGGTTTGCGGAAAACCAGTTCCTCGTCACAACGCGGACAGCGCCCCTGCTCCACTCCAGGTGCGGGACGAGAAAGCAGGCCGCACGCCTCGCAGCTCTGCAATCCTTCCTGCATTGCGGTAGGGGTTGTTGTGCTCATGTTGTCACCTCAGCAATTTTCTTCCCTGAGGCCGGACACCGCATGTCCGGTTCCGCCCACTGAACCCGGCTCCACACTTCGCGGGGATCAAAACATGACTGCATCCCGGCGAGCAGAAAAACCAGCGCCCCCAGGGCGAAAAGGGCCACACCTGGAACGACAGTTGCGTAATCCGCAATCTTCGTCAGCGCCACAAGCACGCCAATCAGCATGACCTCGATCATGCTCCAAGTGCGGGTGAAGCGAAGATGACGCAACAGCATTCCAACCCAAGCCGGCGGACGTTCGCGTCGGCAGCCGATTAAAATCAGCAGCTGAAAACCGATCTGCAGCGCCGGAGAAACAATAGCAACGAAGAAAACCAGCACAGAAACGATTTGCCCCTCGCTCCAGAGCTGCCGCGCGCCACCGAACACCGTGGTAAAGGCCTCATGTCCGACAGCATTGAGCCCGAGCATGGGAACAGAGTTCGCTATTATGTAAAGCAGCAGCGCCGCAAGTGTTAGCGCAGAAGTCCGGTTAAACGAATCTTCACGGTGTCGCCACAGTTCCTTGTCGCAGCGCGGACAGCGCACCGACGCACCAGGCGCAACTTCTGGAACACGCTGCAGCAAATCGCAGTGCGGACAGGCGGCAAGCAATGGGTCGGCCAATGGCCGGTTCCAGTCATCGTGATGATTTTGTGATTGCAAGATTATTTTACCTGATTATTGAAGTAGGTTGAGCATCCGACTTGTGAACTTTCTAAAATAGAATCTCCTGCACAATCTTGTCTTAATATCCTGTTATCCTATCAAAACAATCAAGTTATTCTTATTTCTTGTACGGTCCTAGGAATTTGTCGCCGTCGAAGTGGATCAGGTGATCTGGAGCATCGGCAATCCATACTTCGGTTTCCCATGCGATGTCTGGCGCGAATTTTCTGAAAGTTCCCCTGTCAAGGAAAGCTGTCACATAGACAATATCGGCGGAGCA
>JBAZRS010000163.1:0-9959 GCA_041662825.1 Victivallales bacterium
CGGTGTTCACGAGTTCACCTACTGCCTCCTCCCGCACAAGGGCCATCTGACTGATTCGAACGTGATGGCCGAGGGCGCGATGCTGAACATGGGGGTGACGCTCTTCGACGATTCAGGAAAACCTAAATACCAGGTTCCATGCACCATCGAAAGCGACGGAATCTCAATGGAAGTACTCAAGAAGGCTGAAAAGGAGAATTGCATTGTCATACGCCTGGTCGAGACCAAGGGACACACCTCTAGTGGCATCCTGAAAGTAAACTCGCCCAAGGCCAAACTTGTCGAAACCAATCTCCTTGAATGGACGGAAGGCAAGACAATCAGCGCTCTGAAGCCGCTGGAAATCGCAATGAGGCCGTTTGAGATCAGGACGTACAAGATAAAAATGTGAGTTGTTCATGCAAAGTTCAAAAGAAGCGGTTGACTGTATTTTAAGGAAAAAGAAGGCCGACTTCGTGCCGTTGTATGACAGCCCCTGGGGCGACGCCACGGAAAAATGGCTTGACGAGGGATATTCCAGGGACAAGGACGGGAAGCCACTGCCCCCGAATGACGTATTCCCTTTTGACATGATAGGTTGCGGCGGCTGGTTCGACTGGCATGCAAAAAGGAACAGCCAGGAAATTCTTGAAGAAACTCCGGAATGGAAGATCGTCAGAAGCGGAAACGGGGCCGTACTCAAATGGTGGAAGACCCGCTCCGGCACCCCGGAACATATCGATTTCCACATGAGCTGCAGGAAAATATGGGAGGACGAATATAAACCCAATCTCCTGAATCTCGACAGGGAAAGAGTCAATGTGAAAACTGCGAAGGAAGCGCTTGAATTGCGAAATTCGCAGAAGAAATTCACTTTTTTCGGGAATCAGTTCATATGGGAGACGCTCAGGCATTCGCTTGGGGACGAAAACATGCTGGTCACATTGATAGAGGATCCTGACTGGGTGAAGGACTTCAACAGGGTTTACACGGATTTCTGGATTGCGCACTACAGGTACTTATTCGAAGAGGCGGGATTGCCGGACGGAATATGAGGATCTCGGATACAGGGAGAGGCTTTTCTGCAACCCGAAAATACTTGAGGAGCTGATTTTCCCTTATTACAGAGAATTGGTGGACTTCTTCCACTCCTATGATCTGCCGGTCGTCCTGCACTCGTGCGGATATCAGGCGCCCATGATCCCGCTGGCAATCGAGGCGGGATTCGACGCATTGAACCCGATGGAGGTGAAGGCGGGAAACAATATTTTCGAATATGCCGGAAAATACGGGGACAAACTGGCGTTCATCGGAGGTTTTGACGCAAGGATACTCGAATCCGGAGACAAGACTCTCATCAAAAAGGCGGTTACGGACTTCATGGGCGGAATGAAGGCGAGAAACGCAAGATTCATATTCGGCTCGGATCATTCTATTTCCACCGATGTCCGGCTCGAAGATTTCAGATACGCACTCGAAGTATACGAGGAATTGAAGACGTACTGCTGAAATTTTCAACTTTTCCTAAAGCAGCTTTTCCAGCATCTGGATAGTCCGTTCCGTGGAACCCCTGTGCTTTGCGATTTCCGCACCGGCCCTCTCGCCCAGCTCGCGCCTGTGCTTGTCGTCTGAAATCAGTTTCCCCAGGGAGCTTTCAAGCTTGTCGTCGGACTCGACGGCGAACACACCGTGAGCCTCCTTGAGGACCTTATGCACAAAGCGGAAATTCACCATCTCGGGCCCTGTAACTATCGCCTTTCCCAAAAGTGCCGGCTCAATTATGTTCTGCCCTTCATTGTGTCCGGCAAAGCTTTTCCCGACAATGACTATGTCCGACTTGGACATGAATCCGAGCATTTCGCCGGTGGTGTCGGCAAGAAGGCAGTCAAGCGGTTTTTCAGGAATCGTCTTTTCAGACCTTCTGACAAATGACATTCCCAGGGAGCGGAACTCCGCTGCGATTTCAGCTCCCCTTTCGGCGTGCCTGGGAACAGATATGAATTTCAGCGAAGGATGTTTCTTCCTGAGATTCAAAAACTTCTCCGCAATGAGTTTTTCCTCTCCCGGATGGGTGCTCGCCCCCAGGACTATCGTAAATTCCCCTTTTCCAAAATACTGCGCAAGGTCGATGTCCGGGAATTTCGCCGGAATTTCCTGGTCGAATTTCATATTCCCCATGATTTGAAGCGGCAGATTTTCCGAAACGGCGTCAAAGCGCGTCTTGTCCTG
The DNA here is from genome assembly GCA_041662825.1 of Victivallales bacterium. GTDB lineage: Bacteria > Verrucomicrobiota > Lentisphaeria > Victivallales > GWF2-50-93 > GWF2-50-93. The sequence goes on from JBAZRS010000163.1 coordinate 2,209, forward strand.
TTCGGTCTGGGCGCAGATGCAGTCGAGTTTCCGGAGCAGCGGCCCGAAAAACATTCTGAAAGCCTCATACCTGCCGGCGGACCTGTCGGAAATCCTGGCGTTGACAAGTGCGATCTTCGCACCGCGCCTGCGAACTTCGCAAATCATGCCGGGCCAGAGCTCCGTCTCGAATATGACAAGCATTACCGGCTTTATTAAATTCACCGCTATTTTAACAAAGGGGGAAAAATCCAGAGGGGAAAAAATGACAACTGTGCCCTGCAACGCCTTTGCAACCGCCAGTTCCTGGGCGGTTGTCGTAGTAGTGGACAGGACAAAATCCTTTGAGGGATTTCTCATTTTCCATTTACGGATGAAATTCAGGGCGATCTGGGTTTCACCGACGCTGACGGCATGCACCCAGACCGGATTTTTCAGGGCCGCAAGCGCCAGTTTCTTCTCCTCGGAGAAAACACCGAACCTCTCGGCATAGCCTTTTTTTTTGCCGCCCCGCCGAATGAGTTTGAATACAAGCCCCGGCAGAAATGCTATGAGAACCAGCGGAAACAGGAGATTGTATATGAATATCATGGCTATTTGCTCTTTCCCTTGCCGCCCTGTTTAAGCCACGCTTCCACAAACATGTCTATGTCTCCGTCGAGGACACCCTGCGTATTGCTGGTTTCGATATCCGTCCTGAGATCTTTCACCATCTGATAGGGATGAAGGACATAGGAGCGGATCTGGCTTCCCCAGGCCATGTCGGCCTTCTCGCCGCTCAGGGCTTCAGCCGCACGGCGGCGTTTATCCTCTTCAATCTCGTATAGTCTCGCCTGCAGCATCTTCATGGCTGTGGCGCGGTTCTTGTGCTGTGAACGCTCAATCTGGCAGGAAACAACAACTCCGCTGGGCAGATGGGTCAGCCGGATCGCGCTGTCTGTCTTGTTGACATGCTGCCCGCCGCAGCCGCTGGCGCGGTAGGTGTCTACCCTCAAGTCTTTTTCATCAATGGTGATTTCAATGTCTCCCTCGATTTCGGGGAATGCTTCGGCTGACGCAAAAGACGTGTGGCGGCGAGCATTGCTGTCGAACGGCGAAATGCGCACGAGCCTGTGCACTCCGCGTTCGGCCTTGAGGTTTCCATAGACGAAATCTCCGGTGACCCTCAGGGTGACGCTTTTTATGCCTGCCTCATCGCCGGGCTGCATTTCAACGATCTCATCCTTGAAACCGCGTCTCTCAAACCAGCGCCGGTACATCCTCAGGAGTATGTTGGCCCAGTCGCAGGATTCCGTACCGCCTGCACCGGCATGAATTGTGAAAAAGGCGTTGTTCCTGTCGAACTTGCCTGAGAGGAAACTGACAAGCTCGAGCTTGTCGAGTTCACCGGAAAGTGTTTTCCATGTCTGTTCGGCCTCCTTGAGCATGTCGGCGTCATTTGATTCCTCTGCGAGTTCGGCAAGCGCGGTGAAATCGGTGACTTTCCTCTGTACGACATCAAAGGGTTCGAGAATGTTCTTGCACTGGCTGAGGGCGGACACCGTCGCCTGGGATTTCTCCCGGCTGTCCCAGAAATCCGGCGCCGACATTTTCAGCTCTATTTCAGCCTTGTCCTGGCGCTTCTTCTCGACATTCAGGAAATTTTCGAGATATTTTATGCGCTCCAGCGCATCTTTATGATAAATTTTCAGCTCGTCCAATGTCATATTCCATCTTCCTTATTATATTATGCGAAAACATATTTCGACAGTATCACACATGAACGGCGGGAAACACATCATTCACCAGCGGTGTTTGAATTAATATAACGGCCGTCTGCCAGGATCTGTAAAAGCCATTAATATAATTAATCAGAGGAGAATAGGAAATGCTTTCTGAAAAGAGTTTGAATTTTCTTGAACAGCTACTGAAGTGCTCAGGCCCGTCGGGTTTTGAATTTGAAACCGCCGCCGCCTACAGGAAATACCTTTCACAGTTCGCCCATAAAGTCTATACCGATGTGACAGGAAATACAATCGGTGTGCTGAATGAGAAAGCCGACTTCAAGGTCATGCTCGCCGGACACTATGATGAAATCGGGTTCCAGGTGGTCCATATTTCCGACGAAGGCCTGCTCTATTTCAGGAATGTCGGGGGGATAGACAAGATAACGGTTCCCGGAACCGAAGTGGAAATCCTCACTGAAAAAGGAAGAATACACGGCGTAATAGGAAAAAAACCTATTCATCTTATGGAGGAGAAAGACAGGAGCCAGGCAATTGAGCTGAAGAACCTCTGGATAGACATCGGCGCCGAAAACAAGAAGGAAGCAGAGAAAATCGTGCGTATCGGAGATCCGGTCGCAGTGAAGACTAATTTCACCCGTCTCGGCAAAAACAGGATCATGTCAAAAGGAATGGACGACAAGATCGGGGCGTTCGTTGTTGCCGAAACACTTCGCGAACTGAGCGTCAGGAAAATAAACATCGCCGTCTACGGAGTCGGCACGGTCCAGGAGGAACTCGGTCTGCGCGGTGCCACAACAAGCGCTTTCGGAATAGCCCCGAACGTCGGATTTGCAGTTGATGTTGGATTCGCCACCGACACCCCTGACATTGAAAAGAAAACCCTCGGCAGCGTAGCTCTCGGCAAAGGACCGATCCTCAGCAGGAGCGCCGACGACAACCCTGTTGTCTGCAAAATCCTGAGGGCGACCGCAAAAAAGAAAAACATTAAAATCCAGGAAAAGGCCGGATTCAGGGCGAGCGGCGGCACTGACACCGCCCAGATCCAGATGACCCGCGGCGGAGTCGCAACATCCCTGGTCAGCATTCCAAACCGCTATATGCACACACCGGTGGAAATCTGCGACCTGCGCGACGTTGAAGCTGCAATCAAACTCTTGACCGAAACGATAGTGCAGCTGAAGCCGGGTGCGACTTTCATCCCGGGAATCGACTAAGTCTGGCCACAGATTACACAGACTAAACAGCATTATTTATGAATGAGAAAGAAGAATTTCTATTTAAGGATACCACTGAGAAGATAATCAAATGCTTCTATAAGGTTTTTGACGAACTGGGAGGTGGTTTTCTTGAATCAGTTTATGAGAGGGCCTTGCTTATTGAATTAAAAGCCTGTGGTCTTAACGCAGAAAGTCAAGTCCCCCTCAAGGTAAAATATAAGGGCGCAGTGATCGGTGATTTTAAGGCTGATATTGTTGTAGAGGGAAAAGTGATAGTCGAGATAAAGGCAGTAAGCTCATTAGCAAAAGAACATGAAGCGCAACTCATAAATTATCTTCGCGCAACAGGCATCAGGATTGGACTGCTTGTGAATTTCGGAGATAAAATTGAATTCATGAGAAGAATATATTGAATTAGTCAGTGAAAGTCTGTGGCAGAATCATCAATTGAGTATTAGCCACAGATTACACAGACTAATCGATTTTATTTATGAATGGGAAGAAGAGTTTCTGTTTAAGGATACCACAGAAAAGATATCAAATGCTTCTTACACGCTTTTGATGAATTGTACCGATGTGTCCTTGAATCAGTTATTAAAAAACTTTGCTTATTGAATTTATAGTCTGTGGTCTTAACCCAGAAAATCAGGTTTCCTCAAGGTTATATATTTTAGAATTAGTCAGTGAAAGTCTGTGGCAAAACAATGGGAAAAATTCATCTGATAACAGGCGGCGACGAATACGCCGTTAAAAACAAGGCGCGTGACATCATCACCAGCCTCTGCGGGAAGGATTTCGAGAGCAATCCCTGCCTGGAAATCATCCACGGCGACAGCGACGACATGAAACCGCTCCAGGCGCTCGGGCTCATAATCGAATCGGCCGCAACTCCGGCTTTTCTCGGTTCCGCCAAAACCATCTGGCTCAAGAACCTCGACTTCGAAAAAATCAGCAAAGCCAAGGAATCGGAAGAACTGGATGAGAAGATGGAGTCCTTCCTGGCTCTCCTGAAAAACGGAGTCGAAGATGACACGACACTTGTGATGAGCGTGTTTTCCGTCGACAGGCGTTCCTCCTTCTTCAAGACCTGCCAGAAAGCCGGGGAAGTCCACTTCTTTGAGAAAGTCGACATAATGTCGAAGGACTGGAACGACAAGTTGCGCTCCGTGATCCATGACGCCTGCCGGAAAAACGGAATGAAGATTTCGGAAGACGCCGTCGCGTTCGTCTCGGAAACGGCCGGAGTTGACGTCGGCCGGGTCCAGTCGGAAATGGACAAGCTTTTCGCGTATGTCTCGCCAAACACCTCCATCTCCGTGGACGACTGCAAGAAAATATGCAGCAGGACTCCCGAAATGGCGGGCTGGTCCTTCTCAAACGCGCTTTCCGCGAAAAACCTTTCCGAAGCGATCGAGACACTCAACATCATAGCAAACATGGACAGCAAAAGCCCTGAGATAAAAATCATCTTCATGGTCATGGGACACTTTCAGGACATGATCAGGATAAAGGCCGCCGCCGAGAAACTTTCAATCAGGCCGCGCGCCCAGTACAACGAATTCAGCGGAAAGCTCCAGGGCGCATCCGCCGCAGTGAGAATGGAAATCAAGGATGAAACCATTTTCAAGATGAATCCTTTCCGCGCCTGGAAGGTTTTCTCGTCTGCGGAGAACTTCTCGGGCAGGGAGCTGGCGCGGATACTTTCTGACATACTCAAAGCCAACAAATCGCTTGTCTCCGGGGCCGCCTCGCCCAGGATGGAACTTGAGGCCCTGGCAATAAAAATCTGCCGGAAAAGAAATGCTGTTTAACCACCAAGGCACAAAGACACCAAGGGAATATTCTTACGGTTGAATTGTTGGAACTCACAGCTTCAAATGGACATGTTGATGATAAGAGGCAACTAAAGCTGTGAGCTCCAAAGAAGCTTATTCATGAAGCAATGATCCCTGTATTTCTACATGTTTCAACCATAAGAAACTTTCTGAACTTAGTGTCTTGGTGCCTTGGTGGTTAATCATTCTTCGGATCGAAGGCGCGGTGAAGGGCCTCACCTGCAAAATTGAAGGACACCACCGAAATGAATATCGCCACACCGGGCCACAGGGTTAGGTGCCAATATCTCAGCGGATCGGAAAAAGCCTGATGCAGAAGCTCCCCCCAGCTTGCGGTGGGAGCCCTTACACCGAAGCCCAGGAAACTGAGTCCGCTCTCCGCAAGTATCGCCCCGGCAACACCGAATGTGAAGCTGACAAGTATCGGGCCTGTGATGTTTGGAAGCAGATGGCAGAACATGATCTTCCATATCGACAGCCCGAGCGATTCACAGGCCTTAATATATGGCATCGCCCGCTGCTGGAGGACTTCGCCCCTGACAATCCGGCTCAGTCCGGTCCAGGATGTCAGGCCTATCACCGCAATGACAAGAAGTATCGACTGCTCCATTTTCCGGTCCATCATTATGGCCATGAGGATGAGCAGGAGCAGGAATGTGGGGAAACACATGATTATCTCGACAATCCTCATGACAATGAAGTCCATCCTACCGCCAAAATATCCGCAGGTCAGTCCGACAAGAATCCCGAACATCATAGTAAGCGTCGTTGCGAGCAATCCGACCGCCAGGGAAACGCGGGCGCCGTAAACCATCCTTGAGAAAACATCCCTGCCGACCTGGTCGGTCCCGAAGACGTGGGCGCGGCACGGTTTGAGATGAGGATCTCCTGCATTCTCGAACGGACCGTACGGTACGGGTGCGAAAACCGCAAACTCGCCTTTTGCGAGATTCGCAGAGTCCTTGCGCCAGTCGCTCTTCTCAAGTCTCGGACCGACAAGGACAAAGGGGACGGCCGCTATCAGCGCCCATAAGGCAAGAGCCCTCCACTTAAGGCGGGATTTATTCCTGAACACCGTTAAAAGCAGGCAGGCGGGCAGAATGAAAATCAGGATGTAATTGAAGATTTTCTCCACAATCACCTCGCTCGTATCAGGAGCGAAGACATATCTCAGCGCGGGAAAGGATAAGATCCCGTCCCTGAAAAGGAGAAGAGGCCTTCCGTTCGCTATGAAAGGGGCGAAGACCGCGACAGCGAAGAGGAAAACAATTCCGCAGAGGCCTGCAACTGCAATCTTATCCTTCCTGAAACGCCTCCAGACGATCGTCCCGGGCGAGGCAAAATTCACTTTTTCATCCGTTTGGCTCATTATTTCAGACCATTGCAAAAATTTCAAGTAAATGTTTTTCACGATTCAGTATGGCGCATCCAATGAAGCGGACGCTTTTATCCCTATCGCCTCAAATAATCTTCATTTCAAAAAGCTTACTCAGCTCGGTGCTCAGGTTCGGGGTGAAAGAATCAGTTCCCATTTCCCTGCGAAGTTCGCAGACCGTCCAGAATCTCACCTCGTCTATTTCTGATTCGGGAAAATTGAAAGGCCCTGCGCATACGGTGGAGAACACCCTGGTGTTTTCCGACTCGATGCTGTTTCTGATCTTCGAGTCGAAAAGTTGCTTCAGCGGCAGGTTTTCAGGAATGCCGAGTTCTTCAGCCATTTCCCGGCGGGCGGCAGTCTCAAACTCCTCACCGGGCATCAGATGTCCGCCGACGGCGGTATCCCATTTCCCGGGCTGGACATCCTTTTCCATCGAACGCTTCTGCAGGAGAATCCGTCCGTCCGGATGAAAGACAATGACATGGGCGGTCCTGTGAATGAGGGCGGGATTTCCGTGGCACTCGCTCCGTTTAGCCGTACCGACAACCCTGTTGTCCTCGTCAACTATTTCAAATATTTCCTCATGCATCATAAGCAGACATTCTAATCGCAGCATGCGGTTACTTGTCGGTGATTTTCGGATCCGAAGTGAAGTTGATGCCCCCTGCACGCCGCAGAAACTCCAGTGGAACTGTCCCGTCCTGGTTGAGCATGTCTCCGGCTATTTCGAAATCGGCTTTCGCAGCCATCTGTACACCCATGGAGTAAATGCATTTCTTGTCGCATTTGAACTTGCCCGGCCCCTCATTGATTGTGTGCTCGCATATCCACAGCTCCATCTTTGTGCCCTTCTGCGGCTTGAAAGACCCGGTTGCATCCTTTTTCGTGGAGACACGCGAGTCAACCTTCGAGATTGCATGTGTCTGAGTATGGAGTTTGACGAGAATCCTGTTAACATTGCAGTATTTGGCTTTTCCCTGCGGAATGTTATCGTTCATCAGTATATTAACCTTCTGCGGTTTCCTGACTCCCCCGAAAAGTTTTTTAAAGAAATTCATTCTTGTCCCCTTCTTCATCATAACGCCGGCAGAGCCGGTGGTTTCAGCGTCGCATCGCGTTTGAATATGTCAACAGCTCTCATGCGGCATACTTCATTTACATCACATACGCCAGATTCCAAGCTCAAATGATCAAAATCCTAAAAAGTTCCTCTTTAACCGTCTGAGCCATATGCCCTGTACCGGTCTTGAGATTTTGCGTTCGGATTCTGAGCTAGGACATCCTGCCTGATATCGCTTCAAGCACGGCCTCACCGTCAGCTTCCTTCACCAGCGACACTTTGCCGATTCTGTCCGGGAGCACAAGACGCAGTTTGCCTTTCTCCGCCTTCTTGTCCTTGAACATCGCCTTATAAATTTTCACCGGGCTGATACTCCCGACAACAGTTGTCGGAAGCCCGATAGCTTTTAACAGAGACTTCTGCCGCCCGGCCGATTCCGGCGGGAATCCGTTGATTGAAACCGCGAGATCCGCGGCCATGCACATTCCGATCGAAACCGCTTCGCCATGGGCGTACCTTCCATAGCCTGTCACTGTTTCAACCGCGTGTCCGAAA
>JBAZRS010000164.1:0-2338 GCA_041662825.1 Victivallales bacterium
TCGGGCACTTGGCCTCTCGGCCACATGGAATATTATTGAAAGGCTCAAAGCAGTGATTCGCATCGGGCAGGGTTTTGATGTTCACAGGTTTGCCAAAGACAGGCCGTGCATAATCGGGGGAGTTAAAATTCCCTTTGAACTGGGGCTTATGGGCCACAGCGATGCGGACGTACTGGCACATGCGGTTATGGATGCCGTGATCGGGGCATGCTCCCTCGGGGATATCGGAACATGGTTTCCAGACACTGATCCTTCCTATGAAAATGCCGACAGCATCGGACTGCTGAAGAGGATTCTTTCCGACAAAAGCCTTAAAGGCTGGCGGCTCGTGAACCTTGATTCCACCGTTATCGCCGAAAAACCGAAAATTGCCAGATACGTTCCGGAAATAAGGAAAATCCTGGCAAATGCATTTTCAACCGATGAAATGAACATATCTGTAAAGGCGACAACGACTGAAGGCATGGGTTTCTGCGGGAGGGGAGAGGGGATAGCCGCCATGGCGGTGGTACTATTTGAAAAATGAATTTGAACGTCCAACATTCAACTTTGAACATCCGCCGTCGCTAAGAAGTTTACCTGCCTACGGCAGCGCCCAAGGCGACCAGGGCTATGGCGGACAGGTCGAATTTCTAGAGGTTCCATAAATTCATTCGAAGTTGGATGTTCGATGTTGAATGTTCGATGTTCAGATTTGAAATAATCAGGGAGGATTTATGTCGGTATATCTGGCTTTTGATCTTGGAGCGTCCAGCGGGCGCGGAATCATCGGGAAGTTTGAAAACAACAAGCTTGAACTTTCAGAGGTGCACAGGTTTTCCAACGGTCCCGTTGAGAAAAACGGCTCTCTTTTCTGGGATATTGAATCACTGTTTTCAGAAATCAAAACTGGAATAAGGAAAGCTGTCGCGGCCGGACATAAAATCTCTGGAATTGCAATTGACACCTGGGGAGTGGATTATGCGCTGCTCGGGAAAAACGGGAAATTCATAAGGAATCCATATCATTACCGCGATGCCAGGACAAATGAAGCTCCGGAGAAGCTGTTTAAGATAATGCCTTTTGAGAAAGTTTATGAAAAAACCGGCATTCAGTTCATGCAGTTGAATTCCCTTTATCAGCTTTTCGCACATAAGGAACAGCATCCCGAGGACTTGAAGGACTCCACTTTCCTCCTGATGCCAGACGCCCTCTCCTATATGCTTTGCGGCAAGGTCGAATGCGAATATACTGACGCCAGCACGACACAGCTGCTGGATGCTAAAAAGAGAGACTGGGATTTTGAACTGATTGAAAAGACAGGCATTCCAAAATCCATATTCCCGAAGATCGTCCCGCCCTGCACAAAGGCGGGATTTTTGCGCGAAGAGCTCCAGAATGAGTTCGGCTGCGGTCCGGTTCCGGTGTTCCATGTTGGAAGCCACGACACTGCATCGGCCGTCGCATCCGTTCCAGCTGCAAAAGATGAAAAATGGGCTTATATAAGCTGTGGGACGTGGGCTCTGCTCGGAGTAGAGATAGATAAGCCTGTCCTTACCGAAAAAGCAAGAAAGGCCAGTTATACAAATGAAGGTGGTCTTGACTCCAAAATCCGCTTCCTCACAAACATAATGGGGCTCTGGCTTCTCCAGGAATGCTCAAGGGTCTGGAATGAAAAAGGGAAAAAATATTCATATTCCGACATGGTAAAAATGGCTGAAACTGCGGAACCCATGAAATTCCTTGTAAATCCCAACAATCAGAAATTTCTCGCCCCGTGCGACATGCCGGAAAAAATCCGCGAATATTGCAGGGAAACAAAGCAGGGTGAGATAAAGGACGATGCCGCCGTCATCCGCTGTGTCCTGGACTCCCTAGCCCTTTGTTTCAGGGCCAAAATCGAGGAGCTTCAGGAGATAATGGGGGTAAGATACGAGGTGCTTCACATTGTCGGCGGGGGATGTCAGAATAAGCTCCTCATGCAGTTGTCTGCGGACGCCCTGGATATTCCGGTCGTGGCCGGTCCTGTCGAGGCGACGGCAATAGGGAACATCATGGCGCAGGCGATTGCTGACGGGAAGCTGGATTCTCTGGAGAGAGGAAGGGAAATAGTGAAGGTTTCCTTCCCTGTCGAGACTTATAAGCCCAGAAAAGAAAAGGTACTTGTTTCTGAAAAGCATTTGGACAGATTTAAGAAACTGCCGTAGTTTTAGGCGGGCGGTGTTGCGAGTTTCATTCAGGACCGCCGCCATCTTGGCGGCTTGCACAGTCGGATTAGGGCCGTTTCTTAAGTTTTGAAAACACCTCCGCAGTCAACTTCTCAGAATTTGATTGCGCATGCACCCCTGCTGAAAGTAAC
>JBAZRS010000164.1:2348-9953 GCA_041662825.1 Victivallales bacterium
TTCCACCGCCGATTCGTAGTCCGGACTGGCCGGTTTGGAAAATTTCATGTCGTCGGTAAGCACCATACGGTAATATTCGAAACTTTCCGGTCTTCCGTAATATTCCCTGTCCAGGTATTCGCACATGGCGCGCGAGTCCCGTTCCCTGACCAGCAGGGATACACATCCTCCTTTGCCGGCACCGGTCAGTTTGCCGCCAAGATATCCGGGCCCGCGTTTGGCAATGCTTAGGAGCAGGTCGATCTGCGGTATGGATACCCTGAAGTCGAATGTCAGGGCGTCTTGGAGCTTATCAACAAGTATTCCCACTTCCTTTCGGTATGAGTCGTATTCCTCCGAAGCATCTGAAAGCCTGCCGCTCAGCACATGTTCAGCCGCCTCAAGGAAGATTTGTTCAAGCCTTCTGCCAATGACGTTCTGCCTGTGGAAGAACCTTGCCGTGGTCCGCAGATGATATCCGCCTATGCTGCGCTTGGGGCTGGTGTAATTCCTTATGACTGAGGCGTGGTCTGTCTTCAATATTCTTGCGGCATCCTCGGGGGTTATTTTCACAGGCAGGAGCAGTATGAATTCCTCGATCACATCGTTTGGCATTCCAAGTATGTCTTCACTCAGACTGCCGAGTTTTTTGAAATTCCGCCGAATCAAAGTCCATAATTCCGGTTCCCTGGCAAGCCTCTGTATCTTCTTGTCCGGAACGAAACCGAAGAGATTTTCAATCCGTTTTTCAAGCCATCCGGTTTTACCTGTTTCACCTTTCCGAACAGCTTCAGAAATATCGCTGATCATGATTTCTGCAAAGTCTTCACACATTCTTATCCAGCCTTTGCGCATGTTGAAACTTTGATTCCCTCCGGCGCTTTTGTTCACCTCCCAGAGTGAGTTGGCCAGAACCACATGGACGCCTCTCAGAAACGGAAGCGTGGTCACACCGAGCTCCGCCCGCGAATGGCGGTTATAGCTTACGCTGTTTGCCGGATTGAAGAGAATCGTCATCTGGTCGTTTGCGCCTCCATGGGTTCCCACATACCATTCGGCTTCCCCGAGGAAACGGCATACCTGGCCGTTGTTCCATTTCGGCAGGCGGTCGCGGTTTGCAAAAAACATTGCGAGAAATGACAGGACTACCATCGCTGAAGACGAGCTCACACCGGCCCGGAAAGGAGTTGTCGACGGACCGAATGTCATGTCGGCACCGCGGAGCGGGGTTCCCGGATTCTCCCAGAGCTCCTTCATATACGGACTGATTATGTAATTCACCCAGTCACCCTGTTTGCGGCCGTAATATGGGAAAAGCAGGGTACGGCTGTCCCAGTTGTCGGCGAGTCCGGCAACGGCAGGACCGGACCAAGGAGCATTCCGGAACTGTTCAAATTCCCTGTTAAGAGAAAGTTTCGCAGCCGCAAAGAGGGGATTTGAATTATAAAGATTCAAAACATCGTCTTCCCGAAATGAAAGAGCCATCGGAATATCGCCGTCAATGGTCGTGGACATATGGTCGCCGCCGCACATGTCAAGATATTCCAGAAATGCATTAAGGCGTCCCGGGGCGCGCAACAGAACGGTTGGTACATTTCCCACGCGCTCCATATGGGTTTCAAGGGTCTTTATCATCCTTTTCTTCTGGGAAGACAAATATTCCCTGTCCGTATTGATATAAATCTCGTCGCCCAGATATTTGTCCATTTCAGCTGAATTGTCTTTCAGCATGGCAATGATGTCTGCTGCAGGTGCTGCTTTGAATTCTCTGGAAAAATAATCCGGCACTTGGTTCATCTCCTTGTCATTGATGGTGATTTTATCGTGCATTATCATACTGTCACTTTGTTAAATTTTTCCCTTGGAAAAATTTTTCAAGGAATATTTTCATGGAAATTTTACAAATAATCGTCATAATCCTCGCGGAGGATATTTCTTATATCTGAAGCGGATTTTTCTCCTATCCCATAAATGGACGCAAGTTCCTCTGAATTCGCTTCCATGACCGCTTCTATCGAACCAAATCTTTCAATGAGTTGCGCCGCTTTAACCGGCCCTATATGGGGAAGGCTTTGAAGAATGAACAATTGCATTCCCTTTCTGTCTTTTGGTCGACATCCTCCCCTCGAAATTCCCCTTGAATCCGACCTGTTCACCTGTTTGGATGTCATTATAATAAGTTTTGCAGTCTCCAAATTGTCTTTTGAACGAAGCAGTGGAATTCCCATTATGACACTTTAGGGAACCTCTAAAAATTGGCATATGGCGCGAGACAGGAGATTATGGAGAGCCGGCAAGGAGCAAACGCCGGGAGCAGCCCTGTTGCGGGCTGTGACTGGATTTGCGACGATGGCGGAATCCATAAGAATCTGTCTCCCTTCGGGTTGCGGATCTTTTTGGCTCAAAGAAGAATGTTCCTCTCTCGGCGTATCTACTCGATACGCCTCCGTTCAGAAATTCTTTTTTAGCTTTCAAAAATCTTCCGCAACGCGCCACATGCGAATTTTTAGAGGTTCCCTTCCCGTAATAATCGCTCCTTGAATGGATTCCCTTTTCAGCCCGAAAGAGGCTATGTTTTTTGTTGTCCCCTCAAGGATCAGAACCGGATGCATGCCGCTTTTCTTTAAAGCCATCGCCTGGCGGAAAAGACGTCCTTGCATTATGGAAAGTATGAAATCCCTTAAAGACTTTCTTTCAATAATTATTTTTTTGTCAACCAGATAATCGCCGACCGCGATCCTTCTTACATCGAGTGCGACTTCCTTAAAATCCCGCAATGCTTCAATAACACCGCAATTCCTCTCCCTGTCATCGGCGATTATGTTTATAATATCCTGATTCATTGGTAATTTTATTTCACAGAAAGAAAATTGGTATTTATCAGCGGCCAGTTGCAAGCCTGGCGAGGTAGGCCATCTCAGGTAACAGGGGAATGGCAGAATATTTCCTGCCGATCTCAAGAGTTTCCCCTCTGGCCGCGACCCTGTTCCTGTTTGCGGTTCCACCGAGTTCCATATTGACCAGTATCCTGCGGATTTCGCAAAATTTAATGCCTTTGTTGCGGCAGCGGTACAAAAACTCATAATCTGCGGAAATTTTGTACTTTTCATCAAAGAGCCCGATTTTATCGTAAACAGATTTCCTGACAAAGCATCCGGGGTGAATGACAGGCATCAAGACCGGAAAAAGACAAAAAGACTTGCAGCGCCTGGAAAATTTCCCTGTCTGATTGTGAAATAACGCCGAAGACACGACAATTTCCGCGCCTGACCTGTTTTCAAAACAATTGATGACCTCCGAGGCTGCGTCAGGCTCATACCAGTCATCGCTGTTCAAAATAAAGACGATGTCGGACCTGATCTCTTTCAGGCCGAGATTCCACGCCCCTGTGATTCCGGTTTTCTCATCCTGATTTATAATCTTGAAAACAGTTTTAAAATTATTTTTCCTCGCGAAGATCTCCTTTTCCCATATTATCTGCACGGTCGCGTCCGTAGAGCCACCGTCGACAAAAATATATTCCGAGGGTTTGATCTCCTGAGACAGGACAGAATCGATTGATCTCCTGATGGTCCTTTCGGAATTCAGACAGGCTGTGAGTACGGAGTAGTTCATAGTTGATAGTTGTTGATACCTTCCTTTAAGCTATCGACTTTAAAAAAAATAACTCTCTTTTAACCACTAATCGGCACTAATCTAACACTAATAATAAAATTTGCTGTGAATTTTATTTTACTCCATAAAATAAAACTCACAGCAAGGTATTACGTTATTAATAATTTCTCTTCATTAGTGTATCATTAGTGTAACATTAGTGGTGAAGTCTTCATTCTTGTCTGTGAAATCTGTGGCTTGACTTCTTTGCTATGAGTCAGTTAGGAACTAATGGCTGATTAGACTCATTTCATCGCCTTTTTCAAGATGTGAAGGCCAAGCAATCCAATGCTGAGGAATCCGACGACGCATATGAAATGCAGAATAACAAGGAACGGGTTTATCAGGTTGAGATTGCCGAAATTCCTTTCAATCCATATGAAAAGAACCCAGGCTATGACTGCGGCGCATGCTGTAAAATTGGAAATCAGGATGAAAAACAGCTGTGCCTCATCCATGTTAATCAGTCTCCTTGTGAGTCTCAACGGCTTATCGGTGCCCACAAGGTAAATCGAACTGCCCAAAAGATAAAGCTGAGCTCCAATGCAACCTCCCAGCAGGAGAAGCGCATGAGTATGATAATCGAAAATGTTCAGATTCAAGAATGATGACGGTCCTGCGAGCAGTGCGGCAAGCTGCAAGACGGATGTGACAATTATCAGGAAGAGCCCCGGATATTCCATGATTTGCGGCTTTTCCGATAAAATAAAAAGCAGATGCCTCATTCCGTCACGCCAGGTTTTCAGATGCGGGGGACGTGACCGCAAATCTTTCCTCAATCCGGATTTTATCTCCCTGATTGCGGACTTGTTTTTCAGCGCCTTAATCAGGAGTTCGCTGGCAAACTCCATGCCGTTCGCCCTGATGTTCCATTTTGCAAAAGAGGATTTCCTGACGCAGCGGAAACCGGAATTGCAGTCCGACAGTTCTCCCCCGAATAGCATATTGATCAAAAACGTTAAAACCGGTGTGCCCAGGAAACGATGAAGAAAAGGCATCGCTCCCTTTTCAATGGTTCCGTTCAGCCTTGAAGCTATCGTCATGTCGGCATCCCCTCCTACAGCCGCAGCATACAGCTCCAGGGTGTCCTCAAGACGGTAACTCCCGTCGGCGTCCGCGAAAATGACATATTTGCCCTTTGACGCTGCAAATCCCCCCTTTATCGCCGCACCATATCCTTTTTCAGGGACGGATACCACAACCGCACCCAAAGCGCCTGCTATTTCCGCAGACCTGTCGGTACTGCCGTTGTCGGCGACAATTATCTCGTATTCATAAGAGCCTTTTCCGAGGGAATCTTTCAATGTGATTATGCATTGTCCGATGGTTTCTTCCTCATTGAGGCACGGGAAAACAAAACTGAAATCCATATTTAACCCCGGTTTAGCATCTTTATTTTTAAGTTCACAGCTCGTAGCTATCAGTTCATAGCTCATAGTTCATAGCTAAGACCTGCCAACTCACAACTAAAACCTATCAGCTATGACCTAAGATTTTCCTTATCTGGATCATTGCACATCTGCGACAGCAGTATTCCCAATGAAACCCATATCCATCTTTTGCTTAAAATATCGTCCCAAAGCGAAACTATGAATATGGCTGTGACAAAAAACAAGATAATTTTCCTTTCAAAGGAGCACCTGCTGTCAATCGCGCCTGGGGATTTGAACCAGAACAGGTACATGGAGATCATCGCCGGGACACCAAAAAGGGCTCCAATGTTCAAATATTCGTTATGAGCATCCATATATCTGGAAAACATCCCGACTAAATTCTCCTGTTTATACTGCTGAAGCACGGACATTATCAAATCGTGGTCTGCCAGCATGGGATAATGCTCCAGGATTCCGCTCATCCCGACTCCCAGGAAAAATGAATGTAAATTTAAAAATATGATTTTAAAGTAAATTACCTGGTGGATCATGTACATGCCGTAGGTTGTTACATTTATATAAGGGAAGCTGCCGCCAAGCGGGAAAACCGGATAAAGGACGGTGACATAGAATAAGGCAGCGCAGATATAAAGAGACAGATACATCAAAAACCTGAGTATGAATGATTTTTTTATCGCAGGACAGAAACTTGCCGCAGCCGCAACAACAAACATGCTTATGAGCATATGTTTGCTTACAGTCATGCAGAGGGGTATGCACAAGACGGAAATCAACCCAAAATACATAAGCGCCCTTTTAAGATTCATATTAATTATGAACTCCTTGCTGCCCAAGAGGAGGCAGAGGATTGGAAGCGCATAGAAGGAACCCGTCAGATTCGGATGAATGAAGGTGAAAAAATACCTTTTCGATATGAAATCAAGCGAGGTGTCCTTATATACCTTGTATATGTCCCCTGTTCCGATGCAGAGCTGGTAAACTTCATATCCCAGCATGCATATCAGGACGGACAGCCCGTAATACAGTAGAATCTTCGACGGTATTCTTGTCGCCGAGAAAAACAAAAACACGAAAATCACATGGCCGAACACCAGCAGTTCATAAAAATTCCTCATGTTCTGCAGGTTGACCAGGGCGCTAAACGAAGCTATTGAGAGGAAAATGAAGAGATAGTAGAGCCTCATTTTTGGTATGAGATAATATATTTCCTTCCATTTGGCAAAAGCAAAGACAAACAGCAGCGGGACACAATCATGGAGGTAGAAGGGACCGCCAATGCTGATGTTCAAAGGCAGAAGAAGCAGATACGCCAAACACAGCAGCAAGGGGAAATTCACAGGATAATTATTAAAAATGGATTTCATGAGGAAAATATTTTATTCACAAGGACAGAGGTTCCAGTTATCAGGTTCAATTTCATCCGATTCCATGTCTTCAGCCTGGCTATTTCCTTCAATATCTTGGAGGGCCTCATATAGAAGCGCCTATATGCGTTTTTCTGGATTTCCAGAAGTTCATCCTGTGTTACCGAAGAAAGCTTATGAACAGGCTTTGTATGGATCCCGTAATGAACGTAATTTTCATCAATTATCAGCCCCTGCGCTTTCAGCTGCTCGTAAACCGCACTTTTCGGGAAGGGTTTAAGGACATGGAATTTTGCGATGTCAGGATCCAGTTTTATTGCGAATTCAATGGTTTCATTCATGGTGTTCTTGTCTTCACCGGGAAGGCCTAGCAGGAAAAAACCCCAGGTTTCAAGCTTCATTTCCTTCGCCAGCCTGAAAGCGTTTTCAATTTGTTCGAGCTTTATGCCCTTCTGGGTCATATCGAGAATTTCCTGATTTCCCGATTCCACACCTATTGCAATGCTGTATGTCCCGAAATCCTTCAACGCCTTTAAAATGTCGCGGTTGATGAAGTCCGCCCTTATACCGTTCGGGAACGAGAAAAGAACCCTGATGTCTCTCTTGATTATGCCGTCCCTGAACGCAAAAACCCTGTTCCGGTTTGTTATGAAATTATCATCCCATATGTGAATTTCCCTCACCCCGTAATTTTTTATGAGGGTTTCTATTTCATCAAGTACGTTTTCCGCGCTTCTGCACCTGAATTTTTTGCCGTGCAGGAACTTTGCCGTGCAGAAAGTGCAGTTTCCGGGACATCCCCTGCTGGTTATAATCGGACTTGCCGGATACCTGAGCGCATCCGGATACGTATATTTCTGATTTTTAAAGAGATGCCGTGCCGGAAACGGTATGGCGTCCAGATCCTGAATGGGCTCCCTAGCCTCATTCTGTATTACCTCTTTTCCCTTTTTATAGACCAGCCCTCTTATATTTGAAAATTCACCCTTATCCTGAATGGCTTTTATAAGCTCAATTATTGTCTTCTCGCCTTCTCCGACAATGGCAAAATCAATAAAGGCGTTTTCAACGCACTCCCCGGGCATCAGAGTTGCATGAATCCCTCCGATAACGGTATAAGCCGAGGAGTTCTTCTTCACTGTCTCCGCTATTCTCAGGGCGCTGTAGAAAACCGGAGTCGTCGCGGTAATGCCGACCAAGTCAGGCTTTTCACT
>JBAZRS010000165.1:0-9944 GCA_041662825.1 Victivallales bacterium
GTGCCGCCTTCAGCGTCGCGATGAGATAGGACTGAATGTCCTTGTGCTTTGGATTCTCAGTGCCTTTGTGGACAAACTCGTGCGGCAGGCCGAGCTTCTCCAGCTTTTCAGCCAGCATCGCCCCGTAGTTGGAACTGTGGGTCGGATCCTTATGTTCCTTGCCTTTTTCTGGCGTGTCTGCGCCATAGAACAGATAGACCGGAGGATCGCCCTTCGTCACCAGTTCATACGGCGAGTACTCCTTGATCCACGACAGCACATCTTCGCGATGGGCGAGAAAACTGCGGATCTCAACCGTGAGGTCGCTCTTGTCCCAGATGAACCCGAACGCATGGCCGCCATAGGTGGCATTTGGGATCCATTCCAGAATCTGCACGGGATCCAGCGAGGTCTGCGCCACATTGGTCGCCGCGCAGTAGGGCTTGGTCGACTGCCGCTTGACCGGATCTTCGGCATCGGGCTGCGCCAGGTCGTCATGGAACGCAAGCCACAGCGAGGAGCAGCCGCCTGCCGACTCGCCTGTCACCGCCACAAGCCGTGGATTGATGTTCCACCCGGCTGCACGGTAGCGCAGATACTGGATTGCGCGGGCGGCGTCATGCAGCGGCTCCTTCACCGGCGCTTCGGGGTAGTCGGCGCGTTCGAGCAGCGGTCCGGTCCCCCGGGTGCTGGCCGAATCCACGATCGTCTGTTTCAGGTAGCGGTAGTTGATGGAGACTACGGAAATGCCCTCGGCCAAAAAAACCTTCAGCCCAGGCAGATGCTTGCTCTTGTTCCCGTTCAGCCAGCCGCCACCGTGGATCATCATCACGCACGGGGTCGGCGTGTCGCTCTTGGCCAGCCACACGTCCATGACATTCCGCTCGTGTTCACCATAACGCACATCCGCATAGGTCGGATTCTGTTCCATTGGATTTTCTCGCTTTTTGTTTTTTTCCTTCACCACCGGCCAAACTTTAGTCTCTATTTCCGCGGCATGAAGCCAGGCGCATGACGCGCACCCCGCCATGGCTGCTACGAGGATTGTTTTCAGTGATTTCAATGTGCTAATTCCTCTATTCGCCTAGATTCAAGCAATTGTTGTCTCATAAATCCCTCCTTATTTCCATGAAAAGGTATAAGAAAAACACCCCTTGCGGGGTTAACTACAAACAATGGATGCTAGATTTGAGGCGAATTCGTTCGTAGTCAAGCTCGCAAGAGCTGTTCCCGGAAACTTTTTCGAGTACCGTCTAATTAACAGGCAAATTCATCTTTCATGATATTTATTCACTGCCATCCCATGGATTATTGGATTGCTGGATTAATGGATTGTTGCAATTCAAAGAGTTATGCAAGAATCACCATAAGGAAAAATCCGAAATGCCTATTTTGTAATTTTCCTTAAAATCCAACATCTTTGTTTTTTTTGAACTCAAAACCAATAATCCAGCAATCCATAAATCCATTAATCCGTCATCCTGTGGGATGACTGTGATATTTATTTGTCTATCAGTGCCGGGTGGTTGATTTGCCAGTCCAGCCGACCGAGCTTACGCAGGTCGAGAAGGGCGTTCTTCGCTGCTGAAACGTCGGATTTGGCTTTGACGGCTTTGATTGCAGTATTGTTGAATTCACTATTGCCGGAACAACTGATCAAGTTGAATTCAAGATTCTCCGGGACAAACTCCATTTCTTTTACATAGAAGAAGCTGCTGATTAAGTTTAGGCGGGTTGATTTGCCTTCGACGGTGAATTTCGCCGGCAGGCTGGGCGGGTAGAGTTGGGTGTTTATAAGGTTGACCTCGCCGTTATAATCCTTGATAAGTACGGAACTGGCAAGATCGGATTTACCTTTGTTCAGATCGAGTTTTGGCAGGCTGAGCGTAATCCGGCCCGGCGGAAGTTTGCTGTTGCCTATTAATGTAACAGTATCGGGTTGTGCCTGTTCGATATAGAAGTCGCTGGCGATCAGGGATTGATTGTCTTCGACGTAAAGGCTGTAGCGCGACAAAGTCGCCAGGCGGGACAGGATGCCGAATATGCCGCCGGAAGCCTCGCCCTTGACCCAGACTGTCCCTTCGTAGCTTACCGGAGCGAGGATGGTGGCGGCTCCCGAATTGATCGCGTGGATGTTCCCTTCTGAATTATCGAAGACAACTGTGTCGTGCACGGCCAGGTTCTCCAGGCGCAGACCCAGCATGAAGGGGGCATGGACATATTTGCCCAGAACATAGACCGTATGATAAGTGACAAAGGAGCCTTTCTGGGAAGGGTATTGCACAATATCCGCCCCCTTTCCGACTTCGCCGTTCCAGGTGATCACACGGTCTTTTAGGGTTAACCCCCGACGGCTGACCGAAAGATTCTCCAACTGCAATGCTCCTTCGGGACGCACCTCGATGGCGCTGGCGTCGCGGTCTCCGGCAAAATTGATTAAACTGTACAGGCCGCAACCGCCAAAATAATAATCCTTGCCGGTGACCTGCAGCGGTTTGGTGATTTTATAGGTCCCGAACGGCAGATATGCGATGGCGTTTTTCCCATGGTTTCGGGCGGCGTCTATGGCCTTTTGAAGCGCCAGCGTATCGTCGGCCTGTCCGTCGCCCTTGGCGCCGAAATCAGCTTTGGCGTCAAAATGCTTGCCCGGAAGTTTCGCCGTCTTCGGCATGAAATCCGTTTTTTCACTCAGCGGCAGATTTGCGCGGTCTAAATCAACGTCTGCGGCGCTCAGAGCCTTCTGGCTTATTTTTGAGGGGCCAATCAGCTGATTGTTCGCCAGCAGTATTTTCTGTGAGCCGTCAGCTTTGAGCGGTACAGCCGCGGATTGATCGTGTTTGAATGTGTTGTCGAAGACGCTTATCGGCGCGCCCGCGGAAACGATGGCGGCCGCGCCGGTCCAGTTTGCGACGAAACAATTTTCCACCGTGAACGGCGACACACCGTTGCCGAAATCGATGAATGTTCCGGAACCGACCGAGACAGATCTCCGGACGCTTGAAGCATGTTCCGGGTTTGCCCGTATGTCGACGGCATTATGCTCGAAACGGCAATTCCTGACGTAGAAATTTCCGTTGATGCATTCGACGGCTATTTTGGCGTTATCCTTGAAGAGGCAGCCGTCGAAAGTGTAATCGTAATCGTTGAATGATGTAAAGGAAACGGCCGTGCTGCAGTTCTCGAAAATGGAGTTTACGATTGCGGTTTCGGCAGTGGACAAGCCGTCCTTCTTGTTATTCTCGAAGAGCAGCCCGCACTCGCGGAAATTGCGGAAGGCGAGATACTGCTTGAACAGGTGGGTCTCAAATTTATTGTCGTTGTCGTGGTTGTAGCCGACCGCCGCCCGGTTATTGCCGTCGAGGACGAAACCCATGACGCGGCAGTGGAGCATCCCCATGTCGCGGATCATCGTGCCGTTTTCCGCCCCATCCCAGCGGATCACCGTATCGCGCCCGTGACCGTAGATATTGCTGCCGAGATAGCGTTTTTCGGTGAACTTGATCCGGGTTTTTAAGATTTTAAGCTCATCTTTTATGATGTAGGTTCCGGGCGGGAAATAGATGACCGTCCCGTCGTCGATGGCGGCGAATGCCTTCTGCAAACTTGCGGTGTCGTCGGTCTTGCCGTCGCCGATGGCTCCGAACGTCTTGACGTTCAGCCAGTCGGAACCGGCTGTCCAGTTAAGTTGTGGCAGTTCCGCCGCCTGAATTCCAGTGGCTCCAGCTAAAAGAAGTGTCAGCAGCAATTTTTTCATTTCAAATCCTTTTTATAATAGTAAAGGTTTATTTCATCGACCCGTCCGCGTCCGGAGCCGTTCCAGCGCACAACTTCTATCTCGTTGTCCTGTCCGAACTTGATCCACGGGGTCATGTTGAGAAACGTGACATCGCCAATCATATGGTGATGGCGACGCAGCCAGCGGCCGTTGATCAGCACTCCGATGATCCCCGGATCAGTCGTCATGTGCAGATAAACCTGCTCCTGACTGTGAGTCGCGTCGATTTTAACTGTGCGGCGTGCGCTCCACTGATTCCAGGCGCCCGGCAATTGAACCTGCTTGTCATAGTTGAGCATATCGCGGCAGGCCTGCCATTGTCCGCCGAGATCCTGGCGGGATGCGGGTTCCGGCGTGTGGGAGAGGAACGCTGTTCCGCGTGGACCGCAGATCTGGCCTTTGCTGCTGACATCCACTGCCAGCAGATAAGTCTTGCCGGCCTGCAATGATTTGTCAACTGCGAGGCCGTTGACTCCGTTGTTGTCGCTAGGATTCAGAAATTCTTTGCCGTCCAGGTAGATGCGCATTTTTCCGGTATGGGTGCTGGCGAACCAGCTGCGCAGGAAGAAACGGATTTCGCCCTGCTTCCATGTGGCGGGAACCGTAAAGCTTTTGCGGAATAAGAGACGGCTGGAATTTATTTCCTCGGGGAATGCCCAGGGGCCGAGATCGCCTTTGGCCCAGGCGGCATCATCATATCCGGGCTGTGTCATGGACAAGACATCTTCACCGTCGCGGATTTCACGGTAACGCCAGTTGTCGCCTAGCTCCAGCGTGTCAGGAGCGGCCACTTCCGGTATCTTCGCATGTGAACCTGCGGTGCCGCGCCACCAGTTCCGCTGGAGTTTGAACCAGTTTGCCGCCGCGTCCATGCCGTCCTTGCGCGGCGTGACAAGCACCCGCGTTTCCAGAGGCGGAATTTTCAGGCCGGCAATTTTACCGTTTTCCGCCGGGACTTCTGCACCGGATAGCAGGTCGCGGCAGGAACCGGGCTTTTCCCCGTTGCGGAAGAGCAGGTCGGTGGTCATCTCCTGTTTTTCATCGCGGTTCCAGAGTGTCCAGAGGTCGTAAAAGCCGTTATTGCTGACGCTGTGGCGGACCAGCACCTTGTCTGGATTGGACGGATAGCCGGGTATCTGTTCTATCTTGAAATAGGACATCAACTGTTCAAGCATCTTGATTGACCGTGCACTCCAGCCGTGCCAGATGACATTCCGAGAGAAGTTTGGGCCGAGGGTCACGATATAGCCCTTTCCGAGAGGGCGCATTCCGGCCGCTACCGTACCTTCTTCCCATAAGAGCAGGTCACTGCAGTCGCCCTCCCGTTTTTTCAGGGTCAGTCCGGCGGCTTTGACATCGCTCAGGTTCCATTGCGCCGGATCGAACACAGTCTGGCCGGGGGCGAAGCTCAGTTTGCGCCAGCGGTCCGGTTCGGCTTCTTTGTTGTAACTCGATACGGCCGTTACGTCGTAACCGCTGATCCGGGAGATCGGCCATGCGTCTTTCACCGTCGGCGTATGACGTCCGGTCTGGATGAATGTAACGAAAACGCCGCCGTTGCGGATCCACTTTTCGATGCTTGAGACGGTTTCCTCGCTCATGATGGAGGTGTTGGTGTCGATCACCATGCGGTAGGCGCTGGCGTTTCCTCCTGCAAAATCGTTTTCAGTGACCGCGTCGAACTGGTATTTGTCCAGCATATACTCGTTGAACTTCCAGTTGAAATAACCGCCTGGAAGCATCAGGCTGAAGTCGCGTTCCCAGGGATACGAGGCGAGGATTTCATTGGAGCCGCTGAGCAGCATTGCGGCCTGGGCCTTCGGCATGTGTGCGGCCCCGAGCATCTTTATCGCAGGAAGGATTTTCTCGAAATACGCCTTGATCTCCGGATCCCAGAGGATGTTGCCGACGTGGATGAAATAATGGATCGCGTTGATCCCTTCGGTCAGGTAAAAGCCCATCATCCGTCGGAAGACCTTGACATCGGGGGCGGGACCGCCAGGTTCCAGCGAAAACGGCAGATCGGAACTGCGCATCAGCATCGGCAGATCCTCCGCCCAGAAACCGCCCATGTAGCCCGTGTTGTGGAAATGTCCGCCGTACTGTTCGCACAGTTCTTTGATTCCAGCGGCGTACTGGTTTGGAGCCATGCAGTATATGTTCTTGTCCGGTGTCACGGAACGGATGGTCTCCATGCCGGCGCGCACCGAATCAAGCCGGGTCTGACGCCGTCAGTTGCAGAAGTCGACCCATTGCGCATTTAGTCCCGGCCCCAGATCCGGATAATTCTTCGGCGGCTGAGGCGAGATATAGACCTTGTACCCGAGGTAGCCGCGGGGGACGCGCGCCGCAAGCAGATTGCGCCCGGCCTGCAGGGCGCTCTTGACCGGTACCGCCGTCCAGTGCGGAACATTGTGGCGCAGCGATTCCTTCAACAGCTCTTTCCCGTTGACGGACAGGATTACGTTTTTGCCCTCGGCCTTATTGCCGTGGGCCAGGTTCAGATCCCAGAAGTAAAGCCACAGCTCCTGGTTTTTACGCAGATACTCCTCGCTGATTTCGAAGCTGCGGCGGTAAACTGCGGGACGTTTGCTGATGAACATGCTCCGGTCGTGGCCTGGCGCGGAAACTGCCGGCCAGGTCGTGTCGTCGAAATCCGCCGTGAACCATTCCGGCGGCGCCGGCTTGGTCGGGCCCGCATCACGGTTGTTCAGCTCTTCAAACTTCGGCATCTCCCCGATCGCCTCCTCATAGGCGAATTTCCATTCTCCCTTGAGGTCGATAGCCTGTTTGCCGTATCCGGCAAAGGCGGCAACTTCCGGAACTGTGACGGAGTCCCATCCGGAAATTTTCCCCTTGACCCCGTACCAGCGTTCACTGAGGGCGTCGACAGAGCTGAAAGTTTTCTTGAGATATTCCCGGAAGCTGCGGTCCGCCACCGGCCCGTATTCCAGGAAAACATCATAGTTGCCGTGTGAGATTTCGCTGTGCGGTTCCAGTATGTCCATCACGGTGGGCTGATTGGCATAAGCCTTCAAGGCCTTTCCCACCAGGGCCAGTTCCGTCTGTTTGCCTTCTGTGGAACACCACGACAATGTTCCTGTTCCGCCATGGAAATAGTCGGCCATGCCGTGAAAACTGCCGCAAAAATCGGGCATCTTCATCTGGTTCTCGTCGCGGTAGCGGTTATAGAGCCATGTGGCTCCGCCCAGCCAGTCGGTGAATACTACGGGCACGTTGCGGCGGGACAGCATCCGCAATGCCCATCCGTTCCATCGTGTTTCATTCATTCCTTCGGCGTAATCGAGCATGCTTTCATTGAGGTCCATTGAAAAGCCGAGGCCGTTCTTTGCGGCATAGTCGAAATCGGCGGCAAAGTCGTAACGTTCGGCAGGAACCCCTTTGGGCATTTCCCAGGTCCTATAGTAAAAGCGGAACGGATATTTATCCCAGGAGTTCAGATACATCGGCACTTTCACAGTGGCGGCGCTCTCCAGTTTGTCGGCTTTTTCCAGTCCGCAGCGTTTCAGAAGTTCGGCGAGTTTAACCTGACTGTCCGCACTGAGGATATGGAGACGTTCTCCCGAACGCAAAGCCAGAGTCATGGTGGAATTGATTCGGTTTATCTGCAAACGGTGTTTGCCCGATGTCATGGTCTCGATGCCTGCCTTTCCCGCTGCGGTCTGAAGATCATCGAGGTATTTCGCCTGGACCAGCGCGGCCTTGTCCGGATCTGCGGCGACAATCTCCAGCACGGAGCCAATTGCGGGGAACGCCGTGAATTTTCCGCTAAGTTTTCCGTAACCGCGAAGTTCGCGCGGTTCCCACGCTGTCATAGAAGCCTTTTCGTCAGCGGCCCGGCTTAACGGCATCATCCCCAGAAGAAGCACCAGAAAAAAGCATTTGTTCAAAGACATGAAAGATCCTTTCGGTTTTATATAAATCCGCAATTTGTGAAAATAAAAAAGAGGTAATTCTGCAATTACCTCTTTTTTTTATTTGATTCATCGAGTTACTTCAGGAAGGGACAGGCGCTGGGATTGCTGCTGTTGTTGCCGGTTCCCGGGGGCGAATACCAGTACTGGTCATCACACCAGCCTGCTTTGCCTAGGAAGATATAGTATGCCCGTACCGGCAGTGCCAGCCCTTCGCCGGGGAATGCAGTCCAGCCGAAGTCGAACACTGACGTGGTTACACTGTCGATGCTGCCGTCGGCTGCCATGACGTTTGCGGCCTTGTTGCCGTGGCTGGCTATGGTGCCTATGAAATTGGAGGTTGTGCCGCGCCTGTAATAGAGGCGGTCGCAGACCAGCATTTTTGTGCCGGGATTGCCGTTGATCCGGCTTATGCGGAGATAGGTCATGGGGTAGGTTGCCGAATTGCCGTTCAGCCCGTCGCCAAGAAATACCGAGTACTGGACGGTGCTTTTGCTGCCGGGGGTGTCGTAGACAGCAGGCACTTTGCTTTGGTCGACACCCGGACATATCAGTGCGTCTTCCTTAGCGCCCAGACGGACTCCGTTGTTGACGTCGTATACGGTTTTTATCCCAAGATAATCGTTGGCATAGTTCAGATAACTATACGGCCCTTTGCTGTTGTTGGACAAGCGGGCGCTTGAATTTCGGTTCGTGGGACTTGCCGGCAGATAGTCATTATAGTCCATCGCATAACTGGCAAGGCCGAGGTACTGCTGCTTAAGGTTGCTTGAACATGTGCTCAGCCTGGCTTTATCTTTGGCCTTGGCCAGGGCAGGCAGGAGCATCGAGGCGAGGATGCCGATGATCGCAATTACTACGAGGAGCTCGATGAGTGTGAAAGCAATGCAGATTTCAGAATGCGGATTGCGGATTTTTAAAACAGGATGATTGGACGTGAAGGCATTGGCGATTCTATTTTTTAATTTAAAATCTTCAATCGAATATCTTTCTGATTCAAATAGGCGTTGATGCATTTTATCCCCCAATCCCATTTTAAGTCAAATATGTTGAATTGTGATATAACATTATATGATGAAAGCTGCAATATGCAAAGAGCCGTCCATTGCAAATGGCTCAGTTTAGCGGAATCTTCCAGTTTGCATCGGTGTTCAGTAGTGGTCCTTTCATCCCTTCTACATGGCCGTCAGCGAAGAGCATGTTTATTCCGCGCTGATGCCTGTAGGCAGCGGTAATGATTCCGATGGAGAATGGAGGGGAGCCGGTGGTTTGATTCCAAGTATCAAATCGGTAATGGATGCCATCAAGCATGGCATATAATGAGGACGGCTTTGTCACACGGGGGAGTTTGCACCCCAGAAAATAAGGATAGGTAGTCCAGTTGTATGCACCGGTGGTGCGGTCGATGCTGGCCCAGCCGCAACCCATGTAGCTGACGCGATTGCCATCAATTATACTGCTGAAAGCGGTATACTGTTCGCTATTCTCCGGACAATTCCATATGCCGAGGTTAGTCGAAACGGTGGGCGCTTGCAGTATGTCGGCATTAATAAGCATTTCACACCACAGAGGTGAAGTATTGCTACTGTATGAAGCAAATGGGATATAGCCGTCATAGGAGTCAGCGTACATGAAAAACGCCGTTCCGAACTGTTTTTGATTGCTCACGCAGTTGATGCTTTTCGCGATGCTCTTCGCTTTCGATAGGGCTGGCAGGAGCATCCCCGCCAGAATTGCGATGATCGCGATTACAACGAGGAGCTCGATGAGGGTGAAAGAAATGCGGATTGCGGAATGCGGATTGCGGATTTTATTTGTCAATTTAAAATCCGCCATCGAAAACGCACCGAGGTTGCCTTGATGGATTATGTCTTTCTTCATCTCTTCTGATTCAAACAAGCGTCGACGCATTTTATCTCCCAGATTCAATTTTGAGTAGAATATCTTGAGGTTCCCTTGAAATGACTTATATCATTATATAATAATAACTTCGAAATTCCAAGGGTTGTTATGTAAAATCCCGGCAGGGCGTGCGCTTCCTTGCCGATATATGGTTAAACGTCACCATGTCACGAATGCTTCCTGTTAAAAACCTATGAAGGGAACCTCTGAAAATTCGCATGTGGCGTCCGCCGTGGAGCCTGTCGGACTTAGGATTTCATGCTGGTAGTAGCTCGTGTTCGAGCGTTCTTTTTGGAACCTGAAAACCAAGAATAACGCGCAAACATGCGCTACTACAAGCAAAATCGCCCGCA
>JBAZRS010000166.1:0-9937 GCA_041662825.1 Victivallales bacterium
CCGCGTTCCTTCCCCAAAGAATGCCGCTGTGTGTAATCACAAAAATCGGGAGATTACTGGAGCCGGAATCAAAGACTGTCGCCAAAGTCCTTCTTGAACCTGGCCACCAGTTTCTTCTGCCAGTCGCCTTTGGCCTTGAGCTTTCCGAAGAAGAACCTCAGCATCTTTGGCTCCTCAATGAAACTGAGGCCTCCAACCAGATCCCGGTTCTTATATAGCCAGACTATCCTGTCGATAGCATATTTGACCTGTGACAGGGTGAATACCCTTCGAGGCATTGCCAGCCTCAGGAGCTCCATGTTGGAGTACACTTCATTGCCGTTCTCATCCCTCTGCTCAGATATGGAACCACGTTCCATGCCTCGGACACCGCCTGCAAGGAAAAGTGCAGTCGCAAGGGCGCCAGCAGGATATTCGGACTGAGGAACTTTCGGAAGGAACCTCATGGCGTCCAGATGGCACCCCAGGCCGCCGGGAGGGGTTATTACAGGAACGCCGTTCGCAACCAGTTCGTTCACCATGAATTCGATGAACAGAGGTCCCTGGCTGATCATGTTCTCATCCATGGTTTCCCTGAGTCCGACAGCGATCGCCTCAATCTCCCTGACGGACATTCCGCCGTATGTCAGGAACCCCTCGTAGAGCGTGACCAGCTCGCGCATCTTCATGTAGTATTCCTTCTTCCTGGTACATATGCCGCCGCCGCGCGCGCAACCGAGTTTCCTGGCTGAAAAGTAGATGATGTCGGAAAGATCGCCTATCTCACGGGCGATTTCATTGATGCTCATATTCCTGCAGGCCTTCTCACGGGTCTTGATGAAATAGAGGTTGTCCGCCAAAAGACTGGCATCGAAGACAAGTATAAGCCCGTGCTTGTCGCAGACCTTCCTCACTTCCCTGAGGTTCTGGAGGGAATGCGGCTGCCCGCCTATCAGGTTGGTGCCGGTCTCAATCCTGACAAAGGCGATTTTCTTTGCGCCGTGCTTCTTGACCAGGGCTTCAAGCTTGGCGGTGTCAAGGTTCCCCTTGAATGGATAGCTGCTTGAGACATTAAGCCCCTCGTCGATGACAATCTCCTCCACAAGGCCGCCGTTGAGGACGATATGCGCCTTTGAAGTCGTGAAATGGTAGTTCATGGGAATGATGGTTCCGGGGGAGACAAACACCTTGGATATTATGTTCTCCGCGGCCCTTCCCTGGTGCGCCGGCAGGAAATACTCCATACCAAAGATATCCTTTATCGCGGCCTCAAGCTTGGGGAAGGTCTCGGAACCCGCATAGCTGTCGTCGCATTCCATCATGGCCGCGAGCTGCTTGTCGCTCATCGCGTTTACACCGCTGTCTGTAAGCATGTCGAGGAAGATGTCGCGGTTTTTCAGCAGGAAGGTGTTGTTGCCGGCTTCTGTGATCGCTTCCAGACGACGGTCTACTGGTACGAGATTCAGCTTCTGCACTATCCGAACCTTGTGCATTTCCAATGGGACCTTCTCGCCTGAGAAGAATTTTACAACTGACATTTTGCCTCCTAAATATTGTTTTGCTCCCTGCAAACCTTGTCATAGAAACTGCAGGCTTAAAAACTAAATATCCGAATGCAATCTTTGCAAGCATCGGAGAAGCTTATTGTTAAATTTTAACTGTTTGAAAGTTCACACGGGTTTCATCTTTCCACCAATGCGATTTTTACGCCCAGGAAAATCAGCAGCGCACCAAATGTCTTGTTTATAATCCCTTCAAACCTTATGAAGGCATCCTGAATCCTCTTCTGGGTGAAAAACATGGCTACAATTGTGAACCATGCAATTGCAGTTAAAATCATTAGCAATGAAATAATGACAATGACATATGCCGGTGTTTCCGGATTTATGACAAAAGTAAAAAGCCCCAAAAAAAACAAAGTCGCCTTCGGGTTCAAAACATTTGTCAGAAACCCTATTTTAACCGCCTGACGCCTGGTAAGGTCAACCGATTCCCTTTTTTCATCAATATCAAGTTTCGACCTTTTTGCAAGAGCAGAACGGATTCCAATGTAAATAAGGTATGCAGCCCCGAGATATTTTATGATGCTGAAAACGATGATCGATTTTGAAATTATGTATCCGATCCCGACGGCGCAGTAGAATATGTGGACAGACAAACCAAGTCCGATTCCGAAGCCGGTGAAAATCCCCGTCCTTCGGGAATAATTCAACGAGTTACTCACCGCCATGACAAAATCGGGGCCGGGGCTCATCGCCGCCAGCATGTTCAGAAAAACCGCCGTTCCTATCAATGTCAAAGTTTCCATCAGTTGTCCATATGCCATGGTCATAATTGCCGGCATATATTATATTCAGTTTTATGGAAAATACAAAAATTCATCCGGAATCAAAACAAGAGTTTTATTGAGTTCAAAAACATCCAGTTTAACGGTTATGAAAAATCCGAAATGCCTATTCTGAAATTTTTCTTAAAATCCAACATCTATGATTTTTCCTGAACTCAAAACCAATAATCCAGCAATCCATAAATCCCTCTTGTCACGCCGGCCTGTCCCCCGTAGCCTTGGCGAAGGAGGAAGCTTCACTGCGTAGGCGGATAATCCGTCATCCTGCGGGATGCCTGTGAATTAATTCATCAGTTCCAGGTAGGGTTTTACCCCATGGCAATCATTCAGTTCATGCCCTATATTTATTTAAACATGAAGCCGGGAGACAAGAATCAACTGACTTCCAACCCGTGGATAATACCGAGTTGCATTACTTCGGATAGTAATTCATAAAAGACAAAGAACAGCCCTTGCGGGCTTAACTACCAACAAGTAATTAGTTTGTAGTTAATGCCGCAAGGCATGTTCTTGCCATTTGATTGCAACTTAAGTATAAGCACCATACCGGGCATGGCGTTAGGAGTGTTCGTCTCAGGCGCATTCTGATGCGGCTCGACCATAGGCAAATCATCGAGCTGATTTCAAAATGCAAGAAAACTGTTGTCGCGGGAATATTTCTTGTTGGTGTTCACAACTTTAGTGTGTCTTCGTATTCAACAAGTTAGACACGCTAAAGCCGTGAACACCAACTTAAGAAATCAGCTCGCCTGAGGCAATTTTGAAATTGTCTCCATCATATAAACTGAAGGGGGATTTAAAGATGAAAATTTCCGGTCTGGTAAAATTGATCTTTCCCGGGATGATGTTCATGACAGCTTCCGCATGGGCGGCCAAACTGCCTGGAGACGCTGAAGCGGCAGGTCACGGCGATGCGGCGGCCGATTTGCAACTAGTCAAGGAGACAGAACAGAAAACCGCCGACTTCCTTTTCCGCCAGTATAATCTGCCAGTACTTTCCCATTACTCCTATCTGATCGGAAGCGGCGGAGAAGCCATGATCGTCGATCCGGACCGCGACACAGGCCGTTACCTCAATGACACGAAAGAACTGGGATTGAAGATCACCAGAGTCTACCTTACCCATTCCCACGCTGATTTCGTAGCCGGACACATGGAACTGGCAAAATCCACCGGCGCGGAAATCATTATCAACGGGGCAACAAAACCGGGATTCCCGCACAGGCCGGTCAAAGACGGGGATGCAATAAAATTCGGCAACGTGCGCGCGGTCATCGCGACTACTCCGGGGCACACACCGGACAGCACCTGTCTCTACGTATATGATTCCACTTCCAAGTCAAATCCGGCATTTGTCCTCACCGGCGACACCCTGTTCATCGGCAGCGTAGGGCGCCCCGACCTGATGGGCGATGACATGAGCGCCGCAGAACTGGCGGAAATGGGTTATCATTCCTGGAAAGAAAAACTGTCCAAACTGCCCGACGACACAAAATTCTTTCCGGCTCACGGCGCAGGATCCCTCTGCGGCGTAAATTTGAGCGACAAACCCGTCTCCACGATCGGCGAACAGCGCAAGGAGAACCCCTTTCTGCAACATGCGGACCTGGCATCTTATGTCATGGCCGTGATAGACGGGCTACCCGAGGCACCCCAGTACTTCAAACACAATGCCAAGATGAACCATGACGGTCCGCCCCTGGTAAACTGGGATAAGACCATGCCCCCTGCCCTCTCTGCCGCCGATGTCGCATCAAAAGCGGAAAAAGGAGCGTGGCTCGTTGATGTCCGCGACACCAAGCTTTTTGCCGCCGCTCACCCCGCCGGTGCAATCAATATCGGAATTAGAGGCCGTTTCGAGGTTTGGACGGGAAGCATGATCCCTTGGGGTGAGCCATTCGTGCTTATCGGTTCGGATGATGAAGTCCGGGAGGCCGTCTTTCGCCTGAAGCGCGTTGGCTATGATGCTCCCGATGGATTCCTGCAGGGCGGTTTCGAAGCATGGAAACAAGCCAAGTTGCCTGTCGCCTCCATAAAAATGGAGGAACCTCGGGAACTATCCAGGCAAATGCGGGACGGAGTGGCCCCCGTCATCGTAGATGTGCGTCTGCCGGCCGAATGGATGGGACTGCGCATCGGCAACGTTCTTAACATTCCGTTGAACAAACTGTTCACGGACGGCAGACGACTGTCCAAAGACATGCCGGTTCTCACCGTCTGCAATTCGGCCTATCGCTCAAGCATGGGCGCGTCCGTTCTCCAAAAGATGGGTTTCAAAAGCGTCCTGAACATGGAAGGCGGCAGCGAAGCGTGGATTGCCGACGGACTGCCCACTTTGAATTCCTCCCGGAATGCTCATGCCCCGGCAACACCCGCCGTGCGCGCTGTCAAACTCCCCGAACGCCTGGCCGCAGCAGAACTCAAACGCATGCTCATGGATCTGCCCAAGACATTCGATCTCGTGGACATTCGCCCGCCAGAGCAATACGCGGACTTCAGCCTTCCCGGCTCAGTCAATGCGAATATCGCAGATCTGATCTCCAATCCGGCTTATCTCAACGGTGCAGTTCCTTTGATAATAGTTGACCGTGACGGTTCGCTGGCGATGGCTGTGGGAGGAATTCTCTCACAGAGATCGACACGCCCGATAAAGGCGCTTTACGGCGGGCTTGAAGCCTACTGGAATGATTCCGACGTCCCGCTGTCTCCAGTGCCGTCCAGACCGCCTCCGGCTTCGGCAATTAAGCCTGCCGCTCCCGTGCCAGCACCTGCGGCACCGCAAGCGCCTCCACCGACCACTCCTCAAACTCCCAAGAAAAAAAGCGCGGGGTGTTAAACATGAAAACAGAAAACAATAACCTTAGTAACGGACCTAAACCTTATTCCAACCCATATCTTGCCGGAGTTCTGCTGGGTTTTGTTCTCCTTGCTTCACTCGTAATCCTGGGCGCCGGGCTGGGCGCATCCGGGGGAATCTCGCGGATAGGCGCTTCGCTTTCCATGTGCGTCTCGGCACCTCACACTCTGAACAGTGAATACTTTGGCAAATGGGGAGAGAACCCGCTGAATTATTACCTGGTGTTCATGCTTGCCGGCAGCTTCGTCGGGGCTCTTTTCTCGGCCCTGCTCGCAAATCGCGTGCGCATCCAGGTCGAAAGAGGCGCCAAATCATCCATGGGACGAAGGATTACATACGCCTTCGTCGGCGGGGCAATCATAGGATTTGCCAGCCGTCTGGCTCAGGGTTGCACTTCCGGACAGGGCCTGAGCGGCGGCGCGCTGCTTCTCTCGGGCAGTCTCGTGTTTCTGGTCTGTCTCTTCATAAGCGGCTATGCCACGGCCTGGTTTGTAAGGAGGCAATGGAATGATTAATACATTTTACAGTCTCGATACCCTGGGCGCCCCGCTTGCGGGTTTCCTGTCCCTTGTGATAGGCTTCGGTTTCGGGTTCGCACTGGAACGGGCAGGATTCAGCAGTTCACGCCGACTGGCCGGAGTCTTCTACTTCACCGACATGTCCGTCGTGAAAGTGATGTTTTCCGCGCTCATAACCGCACTGCTGGGGCTCTCGTACATGATTGGGTTCGGCTGGATACAGCTGGATCAGATATTCCTGATGCCCAGCATTTACGGCGCCCAGATTGCGGGCGGACTGCTGTTCGGTGTCGGATTTGCCATGGGCGCCTGGTGTCCCGGCACTGCGGTTGCCGGGCTCGCAGCAGGAAAAATAGACGCATTCGTGTTCCTGGCAGGAGTTGTTGGCGGAAGCATCCTCTTCAATGAAATATATCCGATAATCCATCCCCTGTACATTGCCGGAAATCAGGGAGTGCAGCTGGTCTATGACACGCTGGGCGTGCCGCGTAACTCATTCATCTTCGCATTCACATTGGCCGCCGTGGCCGCCTTCTGGTTTTCAGAGTGGGCCGAAAAAGCGCGAACCGGACACTCGCAATATCTGGGTTCTCCGTTCCTGAAAGCCTTCAGCCTGGCATTGGCAGTGATTGCAGGCGGATTATTCATGCTGAATCCCGCAGACAGGGCCATTGCAACTGTAGCAGACGATAAAGTCCTGATGCAAAAGGTGGAGCAGGCACTGGACCATATCGAACCGGAAGAACTCGCCGACCGCCTGATGTCGGGCGAACCTGATCTCGTGGTCGTTGACTTGCGGCCGGCGGAAGAGTTCAACTCCTTCCACATCCGCGGCGCAATCAACGTGCCGCTCACCCAGTTGCCAGTAAAGCTTCAACCCTATAAGAACAAAGGGCTGATTGCCATATATTCCAACGGCATGACCCACCCAGCCCAAGCCCGGGACTCGCTGCAGCGCCAGGGTTTCGACAACGCCTATATGCTGACTGACGGGCTTAAGGGTTTCCGTGATCGCTGCCTAAAGCCGGCCTCATTGCGGGCAGAACCTCTTACCGCTTCCGATACCGCCCGTGTAAACGCCTGGCGCGCTTTCTTCAGCGTTCCCGCAATCGCGCCCGAGGGTGCTGTTCACGCCTTAGCGTTAACCCCGTCAGTTCCTCGCGTCGTCGAAACCGACTGGCTTGCGGCCCGACTCGGCACACCAGGACTAAAAGTCATTGACCTGCGGCCCCAGCCGGAATATAATGCCTCGCACATCCCGAATGCCCTCAGCCTCAATGTGGAAAGTTTACGCGGCAATATCGGCGGAGTGCCTTCAATCCTCCTCCCCTCACCCATTCTATCCGCCCAATTCTCACTCCTGGGATTGCAGCCCTCCGATACAGTCGTACTCGTGTCCGGAGACAAGTTATATGACACTACATTGGCCGGCATGGCATTTGAGAGGCTTGGCCAGATGAATTATGCCGTCATGAACGGAGGTTATGCAAAATGGGCTCAGGAAAACCGCCCGTCAAACGCCGCGTTGCCCGCCGTAATTGAATCTAAATATCCGGCGAAAAAAGGTTCAGATGATTTTACTGCGGATTTCAGAGCTGTGTCCGCCGCAAGCGGGAAGCCGGGAAACGTCATAATTGATGTGAGGCCGCCAGAATTCTACACCGGAAAGAAGTCAGATGAAGCCCGGGCCGGCCATATACCCGCTGCAATAAACCGCGCATTCAGCGAGGATGTGATTTCAAGTTCAGGCAAAACTGTCACATTCAAGCCGACTGATGTCTTGGCCTCAGAATACGGCCGGATAATCCCGTCCAAAGACACGGAAATAATCGTGCATTGCCGCACAGGACATCAGGCTAGCCAGACCTTTTTCGTGCTGAAACACCTGCTTGGGTATCCGAATGTGCGCTGGTACGATGCGGGATGGACAGAATGGTCCGCCCGTCCAGAACTGCCGGTCGTGAATGAAGCCAATGGTGAAAAGGGCAAGCAGTAACTTGCATCCCGGACATATGGTCTCCGCCCTACATTATGCGTTCCGCCGAAAGCCTGTAATCGCCGAGAAGCCTGAGGAGCGGGAACCCGTTTTTATTCAGCCATTTCCTTTTCACCAGGGAACCCGGCAGAATGTCCTCCACATGATTCCAGAAATCCCTGCCGTGACCAGCCACTTCGAGATGGGCAAGTTCGTGAACTAGGACATATTCATATATGTCGTCCGGAGCCATTATGAGCCTCCAGTTGAGAATTATGGATTTGCTCCTGATGTTGCAGGTCCCCCAGCGCGTCCGCAGATCCTTCATGACAATCCTCCGGACGCCGAATCTTCCCCTTACATCCCATTTGAGGCAAAGTTCTTTTGCGAAATTCGCAGACTGCGCGAAATACCACAGGTATAGCCTGCTCCTCAGGTTTTCCGTATCATTGCCGGCGGCATATAGCTGAAGCAGGGACTTCTCCCCGTCATAACTTGCATTGGTGTTCCCGCCGAGGATTTTAAGAAGGCATTTCCCTCCCCTGAACGGGATGTCCGCACCGTCGGCGATATCCGGGATTTCACTGACATGCCTTCTCATCTTATCATAATGGCCGGAGATCCATTTGGAGTGCCGGTTCAGGATCTCGGCGGCCTCGTGCAACCCGGATTTCGCAATAACAAGCCTTGCGCCGTGTTCGGACATGGAAAGCCGGTATCTGCTCCTGATGGGTTTTACAGCTATTTCGACTGGAATATCCCTGCCGTCAAGAAAGATCATGTTCGGGCCGCAGTTCATTGGCGTTCCATGAATGATTGGAAAGTTATCAGTAACCAGTTGTCAGTTATCAGTTGGATAACTCGAGAATGCGGTAGTTTTATGTTTTTGTTGGAGTTCACAGCTTTAGCGTGTCTTATTCTTAATTGGAGTTTTTAATTTACACCTGGTCACTTGGCCACTCTGACACTGTTTTATTCAAACCCACTGCCGTCACATGGATGATTGGATGAATGGATTGCTGGATGGTTGCGTACCAGAGACATATGAATAAAACAATCCCGTAAAAAAATCCGAAATGCCTTTTTCAATAATTTACGTATAAGAGAATAATCTTTGTTTTCCTTTGAGTTCAAACCCATTCATCCATCTTGCCACGCCGAAGCTTCTTAGCGGAGGCGGGTCATCCAACAATTCGCCACAGGCGAATAAATCCAACCATCCGTCATCCTTCGGGATGACTCGGGCCGCAGTTCATTTGAAGTATCCGTCGAGCAGTTTCTTTCTTTCCGGATGGCGGAGTTTCTCCATCGCCTTTATTTCAATCTGGCGCACACGCTCCCTTGTGACATTGAAATGCGTGCCGAGCTCCTCAAACGTCTTCTCCTTTTCGCCGAGCAGCCCGAACCGCATCATGATGACCTGCTGTTCGCGCTCTGAAAGGGTGCCGAGGGTTTCCTTGATTCTCTCCTTGAGCATTTCATAGGAAATGTTTTCGGACGGGTTGTCGCTGTCGGAATCTGCGATGAAGTCCTGAAGGAGCGACTCGCCCTCGTCCCCGACCGGAGCCTGCAGGGAAAGGGTCTGCTGCGCCATTTTCTTGAGCGCCCTTATCCTTTCCTTCGGCATTTCCAGTATTGCGGCAAGCTCCTCAGGCGTAGGCTCCTTTCCGTTCTTCTGGAGAAAGCGCTGCTCTTCATGGAACATCTTGTTTATGGTGGCGACCATATGGGCGGGAATCCTGATGACCCTGGACTGATCGGCAATGGCCCTGGCGACGGCCTGCTTGATCCACCATGTGGCATAGGTGCTGAAACGGTGCCCGAGAGTGTGGTTGAACTTGTCAACCGCCTTCATAAGGCCCATGTTGCCCTCCTGGATCAGGTCGGTGATGGGCAGCCCCTTGCTGTGGAACCGCTTCGCTATGCTGACAACGAGTCTCAGGTTCCCCTCAAGTATTTTCCTCCTTGCAAGCTCCGCCTGCTCCCGGAATTTCTGCAGGACATCCATCCTGGCATGGAAATCCTCCACACTCATGAGGATTTTACCCTCAATGACTTCCCGGAGGTTCTTTAAATTCCCTTTCCCCCCCCTGCCCGTGGCTTTTGTGGTGTCGGCAAGCTGGCTGCAATATTCTCCGGCGACGTCATACCATTCGTTGAGATATTCGCTGTGGACATGATAGCTTATTAAATTATCCACAAGGATTCCGCGAAACTTCTCGGTGTTTTTCCCGCCGGACAGGAAAGACTCCTTCAATTTG
>JBAZRS010000167.1:0-9822 GCA_041662825.1 Victivallales bacterium
GCTGCTCCTGGCGTTTGCTCCTCCTGTCCCCCGAAGCTCTCGGGCGAAGGGGGATGTCGGCTCTCCATAATCTCCTGTCTCGCGCCATATGCCAATTTTCAGAGGTTCCCTTAAGTCTGAATATATGGGGCTAACATATATATATATTCAATCCAGAGCAAGTCACAAACCGAAATATGGCCGTGTTTTTCCAGTTCATTTGAAGGAATTCAATATCACCTTAAGTTGGATTTATTTTCACAACATCCCTTTCCTGTATTTTTGCAATCAGCCCATTTCGCGGGTCACCTAGCCAACTGCAGGAACTGCTCGCGGGAAATAGCGGCGGTCCTCAGGTTCGACTCAATCAGGCCGACACTGATTTCGTGTTGCCGTGGAATGATGACCGGCCGCCGGACTCCGGGCTTGGTGTAAGCCATGTGGTCACCGTGAATGCGCTGCAGGTGAAAACCGGCTCGCATGAAAACGCGGACCAGATCCTGCCATGACATGGGGGTAATTCTCGGGATGGTTCAGTCCTCCTCCGGTTGGCACGGGCAGCGGCGGCTGTAACAACGGACTGGCGGCAATACACCAGCAGGCGTGTCGCGAAACCCCAGTTCCAGGAAGATCTCGTCGCGTGAGCCCAGTTCAGCACAGCTCTCATGAAACAGCGTCACAGCCTCGATCAGATTCCGGCGCGCTGCGGCCTCGGTCGGCCCCTGCGACATCACCTCCAAGGCACAGCAACGGAAGAGATGCAGCCCCCCTTCACAGCTATGGGCAATCCGCCTCGCCTCCGAATGATCCTTCATCTAACACCCACCTTTCTTCAACAGCACGTCCATATTCTATGGTCTGGTGCCGAATGAAGCGAGGTTGATAGCACCAGTTTGGCTAAAATTCTAGATCCGGTTCTCTCACAGAGGCACGGAGTCACAAAGAGTATTTGCACCGCAAAGAAACAAAGGGCACAAAGCAAGACATCAAGTTTATTTTTCTCTCGCTTCTTGCTCGGTTGAGACAAACCCTTTTGAAAACGGGTTTTTCTCCTTGTCGGGGCGTAGTCCGCCGCGGAGCCTGTCGGACTCAGGTTTTATGTTTGTAGTAGCTCGTGTTCGAGCGTTCTTTAAGGAACCTGAAAACCAGGAATAACGCGCAAACATGCGCTACTACCAGCAAATTCAACCGCTGTCACGCCCATTTCTAAGTCCGACAGACTCCGTGGCGGACGAAGACTGATGACTCTTTTTCGAAAACTTTTGCCTATTTTTATTCCTTTGCGGCTTTGCCTGTCGCGCCGTAGTCATTTCTATACGAAGGCGGATGCCTTTGCGAGATAATATCTTTTCTTGATTTTAACTATTATTAGGTCACATGTTGAGAATTTCTACAGAGGTAACTCGGGTCTATCTGACCCGAAGTTCGCGGGTCAAATAGACCCGCGCTACTCTCAAATGCGCCTAAATACCTAGTTGCATTCATTGGAAAAGGAACGCGACAACAGAGTGCCACGGCTACAGCCTAGATTTGTTGTAGCCATTTACCCCGTCGGATGAGTGGGGCGGTTGCCGTGCTCTTAGATTGCAACTTAGTATAACTTAACGGCATTTTAGTCCGACCCCAATGGCACCATGTTGAGAATTTCTACATTTGTGAGATTTTATTGAATGCGTTGTCTATCAATTTGCGGGAAAGACTCCCTATGGGCGGCAATGACGGATGCCTGTCGGGACTGAACCATCCTGCTTCGATAATCTCTACCCCGTCCGGTTTTATGTCTCCCGATTTCCATGCCGCCTGGAACCCGATCATAAGTGAATCCGGAAATGGCCATGGCTGAGATCCCAGATAGACGATGTCGTCGACTTCAATTCCCATTTCCTCCAAGACTTCACGCCGGACACATGTTTCAAAATTCTCGCCGGTCTCTAAAAATCCCGCGATCAGGCTGAATATCCCAGAAGTAAATGCCGCGTTGCGCGCCAACAGGATTTGGTCGCCTTTTGTGACCAGTGCCAGGATTGCAGGCGACAGCCTGGGATAAATGACAAGTCCGCATTTTGAGCAAATACGCGCAATTTCATCATTCTTATCTTCGGTCAGTGCCCCGCATCTGCCGCAGAAACGTGATGTTGACCGCCAATTAAGCAATGCCAACGCCTTTAATATAGGTTGTGTTGTCGATTCAGGATTAGAGGCAAGCAGTGTACGGACCTGGCGCCATTCGGTTCCTTTGGGTGCTGGGGTGCTGGGGCTGAAGGCTATTGAATATGTTGATTCATGGCAGTTTGTTTTCTCGTTTAGAGAATCGACAATGGCGACTGATTCGAGTTGGGCGGGCTTTTGCGTAACAATGCTGTTGCTACCAGATTCTACAAGAATTTCGTTGCCCCGAAAGATAAAGATGTTTTTCGTGTTATTCATCATTTTGCGTTGAGCTTAAGATTAATACGACGCATAAATCAACCGCAGCACTTTTGGCGATTGGCTGGATTTGAATTGTTCTGCGGGTTATTTAGTATAATGCGGTCTTAGCCAGTAACTCACGGATGCGTGGGAGCAGCTTGTTGGGCACTTCGATAAATGTTGCTGTCCGTTCTTTCCATGCGGCCTCATCTTCTGACAAGGCTTCTTCTTCCGTCTGATTCTCATAATGAGCAAGAACCTTTTTGACGCGATTTTCATCCCAACCTTTTGGAAAGCGATTCTTTTTCATTGTTTTGTTCTCCTTCTGTATCTCCGCCGATAGGCTTTCAACGGTTTTCCTGTTAATTCATATGCCGTAATTACAAATACACTGTTCGGTTCCGGATCGGGAATATAGATAACCCTCAGATATCGGCCAGAACGAGTTTGTCCAATAGCAACTCGCGCTCCATCTTTCCCAGGGCGGTCTTCGCCAGGTTTTAACAAAACATCTGCGACCTCGTCATCCCGAACATGATGGTTTTCAATGTGAGGTCGGTCAGTCTGACGATCATAATATAAACGAATAATCATAAGTTATACATTAATCAAACCAGCTCTATTGTCAAATTCAGCAGAATGTCCATGGTCTAGCACCGAGCAGAGCAAGGTTGCCAGCAATGGTCAAAATTCCAAATTCATCTTTCTCTCACAAAGGCTTTTTTCACCACGAAGGGCACGAAGTACACGAAGAATTATAATTGTTTTTCAAAAACACCTGTTTTTCAACTTCGCGACCTTCGTGATCTTCGTGGTATAGTTCTCTTTTCCTTTTTGAATCCGGATCAATTTTTAGATTTTCAATGCTTTATGGTCTGGCATCGAGCAAAGCGAGGTTCCCAGAACCAAATCGATTAAGAATTTATCTTTTGTCATCATTGTTTTTTGTCAGGCATCTCGGCCTGACCGTGGAGTGCTGAAGCTCGCTTCAGCCTTGTTCAGAGGAGCTCATGTCCCGCCGTAGCATCTTAGCGAAGGCGGATGCTCCTCGTGTAACTGACAAGCAAGCTTGTCAGGGGAAAGGCGGTACCAAGGTACGCGCACTCCAAGTGATTCGCTTCCCACTTCGCCCAAGGGGCTACGAGGGACAGGCAGCTCATCAATAAGTCATTCGAATCTGAAACAATAAATCATTTTTTCCATTCTTCCCGTTCAGGCTATCCTACGCCTGAAAGCTGTCAGGTTAAGGCAATAGATATGCTTTCTTAAATTATGTCTACGTCAATATGCGCCTTCATTTTTGACAAGAAATCTACCTGTGACGGTGATAGATGAATATTCGGAACACGGTTTTCATCGTCTAATCTAACCCATACTTGAAGTTCTATATAGGAACATTTATCGAATAGACCGGAAACTCTAGGTTCAGTCTTTATTAATGATATCAGCCTATCAATTGCCTCTTCGAATCCTTTCTCGTAAGTAGTATGTTCCTCAATTGCAATAATATTTTCATCGTATTTACTGCCTGTCCTTTTGTTATGAATTTGACCTTTCCGTTTTATTTCCAAATCAATAGACCCCCTGTAATTTTGAACAAATTCATCGGGTAGTCCGAAGCCAGCAATTCTAACTCTATATTTTTTCATTTCTTCTGTATGCATAACGCCGATGGTCTGGCACTGAGCAAAGCGAGGTTACCAGAACCACTTCAGTTATGTTTCTATTTTAATTTTAACAAGTTGTTTTTACATTTATCTGATATTTTAAACATCAATTTGCAAGGTCGATTAATTACATCATTATTCGGATACCAGTTAAGGTTATTTTGGGATACCGATATTGCACCAAGAAGATCATTGTGATTATAAAACACCAATGCGATATCGCCATAATATCTATGGTCGATATTATCATATGAAACCAGTTCAATATTTCTAATTATATTGCCAATATCATTCAAATTATTTAACCTATTATACCCTGCAATTTCTTTTTTATTGTCATTTAATGAAATCTTGAGAATATTTTCCACATTTAAATTCGGTAATATCAATATTAAATCTGTTTGTTTTAACAGTATTTTGATATTCTTTTCATGTGTTCGTAGTTCTTGTTTTGACTTTCCCCAAAATATAGCAACTCCTATCAGAAAGAATACTAAGGCAACTGATGTGCATAATATGAATTTTTGCTTTATCATAACGTCTCAGCCTCTGGAAACCGAGCGTAGCGAGGTTACCAGAAGGCTCCTGGTTATATCGTTATTTGAAATCATTTTCAATCATTGATGCAAAAGCGTGAAATGACTTTTCCGCTGCCTCTCCAGCCGGTTCGCTCAAAAAATCCCATCCGTAGGAACGACGTTCGTCGGCCACCAAATCCTTGAGCTTGGATATTGAATTATCTTTTACAATAGCCGCAAACATTAGAGCGGCAGATGCGAGATGTTGTTGGTATCTCGTCCGATCTTCAGCCCGGTGTGTCTCTTTTGCAGACTGTTCCAAAACAGATACATAATCCGCAAGTGCTTTTTCATATTTTATCATTTTCTATCTCGATATAACTATTATTAGGTCACCTGTTGTAAAACTACAAAATATTTGTCGAATATGCTTGGTCGTAAAATATTGCAGTGTCGATGTTCCAGGGAAATGAATGATTCAGGCGCATTGACACTTCGCTGATTACACTCGCGGAACCATATGCCATGCAAGGGAATCAACCTCATCTTTTGGTTAATATGACATGCGTGCAAAACTTGTTCAAACATTATTGCCGGAGAATCGGGATATGGCGCTAAGTTGAGAATTTCTACAGAGGTAACGGGTCTATATGACCCGAAGTTCGCGGGTCAGATAGACCCGCGCTACTTTCAAATGAGCCTTAATACCAAGTCGCATTCATTGGAAAAGTAATGCGGGGTATCATCCCGCAATTTAAACTCGGGCAGGTTGCCCGAGTTACTTATCTGGCTCATTTCTTGCCCTGTTCTAGTTTCAGCGTAAGTGAAGATCCGGTTTTGACCGCTGCTTTCGCCCGGCCCTGGAATTTGTCTTTGACTTCCGGACTTGTCCAGAACGACGCATTGATATCGTTCGCCGTCGGGTTGTTGATCTCCAGTTCGCAGGCGTCGGCGGTCCAGTGCAAAATTCCGATGCGCAGGTCCTGAGCGTCGGACAGGATCACGTTGCCGACATAGTAGTTTCCTGTCTTGGTCACATCAATCCGAGTGTATGCCTTTCCTTCAAAAACAGGTATCTCCTCTGCAATAGACCCGTTCCGGACCAGGGCGGCAGGCCAGTTGTAGCAGACATTGGCGACCGTCACCGGCAGACGGTATTCGCAGAGCACCTTGCCCAGACCTTCCTTGTCCAGGTTGACCAGTCCCATCGTGAAATTCTCCAGGAGCTTCGAATCCATCGCCTTCTCAATGCTCGCCTCAATGCCGTAATTGTCAGCCTCGCATGAGGCGGAGTAGGCAAGAGAGGAGAGTTTGCCCCGTTTCAGTTTCAGGGTGAAGGGCGGTTCTCCGCGGAGTCCCATAAGATTCAGCCAGCGCTCCGCCTCGGCGGGCTGCACCGTCACAAAGGACGCGCGCCATGTCGTTCCCACCGGCAATGCGCCGTTATGCCATACTGGCGGGGCGAAACCTACGGCTCCGTTTGCGGCAACGCGGATTCCGTCGGACAACGCGATGAATCCGCCGACTCGTCCGCCTTTCGGCAGATCGAGGAACCCTTTTCCCAGTTTTCCTGTCACTTCCTTGCCTGTGGCGGGATCCACATAGGAATAGCTCATGTCGCCCTTAACCTGGGCGTGCTTCACGTCAAGCCTCGTGAAAACCGGGAAGACAACACCCGACGGCTCCACCGGTTTTCGCAGGGTGATCTCCACATCTTTCCGGTACGGGAGGTAATCGGTTTTGTCCTGGGGCTTCTCTGGCCAGTAGAGGTTGTACCTGACCTTCGCCTCGAAGACGCGGGAGCGGACTGTGGCGTTCGCCGGTTTCGCGTCATACGCCACATCGTAGAAAAGGGCGCGGGGATAGCGCTGGTCGACATAGACGTCCTGCACATACGCCGCAGGGCTTGCGAGGGAGAAATCCAGGAGCGCCGCAAGATTGTCGCCGCGCTGCGGACCCTTAATCTCCGGAAACATGCCGGAACCTTCAAGAGTCCCGTCGGATGACGGAACGCGAAGGTCGAACTGGCTGATGTCCGTTCCCGCATAGATGTTGGGAAAACTCCACCAGTTCTGGCGGTCGGCGCATCTCCAGGTGTGTGCAACCTGTCTGCCGAAGCTCATTCCCGGTGAGATCACCGTCTGCCCTTTGGCGTCGGTCGCCGTGAGCAGTATCCAGTTGGCATGCGCCTCTGGAAGTTTCACGCTGTTCACTGTGAACTCCTTGCTGTTGGGTGTCCAGCGGCGGTACAGGTTGAAATTCTCCCAAAGTGTCACCTCCTTGATCGGCTCATCGCTTTTGATAGAGAAGCGCATAGCACCCTTGACGGATGGCTGTCCGGGATCTGGCGTGGATCCTCCAAACGAGGTGATCATGGGGCCCGCAGAGACTTGCAGCCGCACAGGCGACTCCCAGAAATGCGAGATGCCGTGCTCGCCGAGATACCAGGCGAGGTCCGCGAGATTGTCCGCCGATCCGTACATCTGATGTCCTGTGACCGCCTCTTTGGCCAGATCTTCCGGGGAGAAAGTCTCGTGAACTGCGAACGGAAGCGGATTGGAGAAGCGAAAAACCTGCCACTCGTAAGCCGGCAGACTGTTGTCCTCCAGAGCTGCGTTCCGGTATGTGAAGACGCTCACGCCCTGGAAATGCTTGTGCAGTTCGTGCGGCACCTGTGAAGTTGTGGCGCGGTGCTGGACGGTGATCGCCTTGGGGAAGCAGAGGCAGAGATACTGTGGTTTCGCCAGAGCCTTGCCGTTCTCAGTCAGGAGA
This sequence comes from Victivallales bacterium, assembly GCA_041662825.1. Lineage (GTDB taxonomy): Bacteria > Verrucomicrobiota > Lentisphaeria > Victivallales > GWF2-50-93 > GWF2-50-93. The sequence goes on from JBAZRS010000167.1 coordinate 7,346, forward strand.
TTCGGCGCCGGAAAGACCGGCGAACCGAGCAGGAGGTAACGGTTGCCGTAGTCGTCCGGAATTTCCAGGCCCGGCACCACCTTGAGCGAATCGTCGGACGCCTTCGCGCAGACTCCGCGGTATTCCTGCCACTTGGCCGGATCGAAGCTCTCGAAACTTTCGGTCATGAACAGCATCGAGACTCCTGCGGCCTTTGCGGCTTTCGCATATTCGTCGACACTGCCCTTGCCGTCGCTGTAGGAACTGCGTGCGCCGACCAGCAGCTTGAACCAGCGGTTGCCGTCATCCGGCTTCCATGAACCCAGCCATGCGGGTGACGGAATCGGTTTCGGCGCCGGGAGCGCCGCGAAAGCCTTCTCGTCATAACCGCCCATACCCTTGGCTCGTGCGGTGTCCGCAAGCCAGCGCAACATCCCGAGCATTAGCTTCCGCCCGTGACTGGGATTTACGCCGTCGCCCTTGTCGAGCAGGATGCCGTCAATTTTCCCGGTGTGCGCCTCGAGTATCCAGCCTCTTTTCGGGTTGCTGAAAGGATCGCTCAGCGTAAAATGGAAGGAAGGGGTGAAGAGGACGGCCCTTCCGTCGCCGAATGCCCTCGCCGCCGCGATTACCGGCGGATCGTTCCCGACCGCATGCCAGTTGTAATAGTCGACGCCCTTGGACGGACGGCTCGTGTCCATGCCTTTCACCAGCGCGGTCCATGCGGGATTCTTCAGGGTTACGACAGGCGTGGAATACATGTCGTCCCAACGGAGTTCGCTGGTCGGATAGAAGAGCCGTTCCACCCCGCGTGTCGCGGGATGCGGCGTGACAGCGGTCGTCCACGCATAGTCGTAGTAACCTTCTTCAGGAACGATGGTCTTCTTGTCCTCTTTTTTCAGGTTGGTATATGCATGGGCGTCGTCGCGGATCTGCGCCGACATCACGCCGGCGCCGTACGGCTCGAGGAACTGCGACTGGGACTCTGCCGCCATCTGGCTGCCGTAGACCGGCGTAAAGAAAAGGCCGCCGCCCTCCTTGACATAGTCCTGCAGCAGTTCGATGTTACGCCGGGTTGTCAGCGCCGCCTCAACAAACTGCCTCGGAAAGAAAGATGTGTTCGGCCCCTCCCAGTCGGCAATCAGGACGACATGGAACTTCCGCAGCATCTCCGCACTCAGCGGATCCGAGAGCTTGCGGGCTGTGAACTTGACGTTCTCCTTGGCAAACTGCTCGACAAGCTGAGGGTCGAGCTTCATCCTTCCAGTCAGCACCAACACATCAACCGGCTTCTCCTCAACCGCCGACACGACCACTGCAAAGAACAGACATAGCGCCGCCAGGCATCCTGATATCTTCATCCTTATCTCCCTATATATTTGTTTGTTTAATAACTCTGGATCTGCCACAATTAACTTCTTAAGTTGGAGTTCACAGCTTCAGCGTGCTCTTAAGATTTATCCCGGTTTTTCCTAATTACATTTATACCATGCATAAGAAAAGACACGCTAAAGCTGTGAACTCCAACGAATACATCCCGTGACAACCGTCCTACTATAATTAATTTTCCCACGTTGGAGTTCACAGCTTTAGCGTGCTCTAAAATTCATCCCAGCCTTTTCCCATTTCACTTATATCATATTCTTTCCAGTTTTTCAACGCCTGTCCTATTCCGGCCGACTACTTTTTACCTGCTGGCATACCACGGATTCCCGTTGGTAAATCCTGTCGGCGGTGCAGCACTGTAGCCAACCCAGGTCCCGCGCGGGGCCAGCGTTGCCTTCATTGATTCGACATGTGAATCGGAATGCAGCATGTTGAAAGAAAGTTTACTGTGGACATATCTCACGCCACGGATTCCGACTGAAAATCCGGGAATCGTACCGCCCCCGTCATTTTGCTGCGCCTCGGTTCTGAAATTAACACCGTCATACACGAGATACAGGGAACTCGGCCTGGGGATGCGTGTGATTTTCGCACCGCAGGCCAGACCGTCCCATGCAATGGAATCTTCACCGTATCCGTTGGCCGAATAACTGGAGGAAACCTCATTGCCGCCGGTTCCGACAGTATATAGCTGAACACTGTTCTCAGGACAGTTGAAACACTTTAAATCAGAGGGTAGCGTGCCGGGACCATTTTTTGTAATATTCATGTCGGGCGCAAGCATGGCTCCCCAGGACATGTTGTTGTCAGGTGACCGATAACGGTATCTGGCGTATGGAAAACTTTCGTTCCAATCGTCTGCATAATTGAAAAACGAAAAACCGATCTGTTTCAAATTACTGACGCACAATGAGGCTTTTGCAGTCTTTTTCGCCATGCTCAACGCCGGCAGGAGCATTCCTGCGAGAATTGCGATGATCGCAATTACCACCAGGAGCTCAATTAAAGTAAATTTAATTGAGCGCTTCGCCCTCGGGGCTGCGCCTTGGCAAGCCAGGAGCTCGATAAGGGTAAATCCTTTGCGGACAAGGGCTTTACATGCAATATTGAGA
>JBAZRS010000168.1:0-9766 GCA_041662825.1 Victivallales bacterium
GTAAATGGCTCGTTCAATATTTCAGCCATCCTATCAAAATGAGCTTCATCAAGTTTCTGACAGGGTAGCAAAACAAGACTGAAATTGTGTCGGCCAATGTCAGTGTCGAGTTGCGGATCATTCGGATTTAGCTTTGCCGGATCATGATACCCGTAAACACTTGAACGCACAAGTGTCAGACGGATCCGTCCGTTCAGGCAGTCGCAGGCGAAAGCTCCTTTCTGCAGGACAAGCATGCCTTTTTCGCCGGAGGGAATCCACAACCAGTGATGCATTGGAAGTTCATTGCCGTTCGCATTTCGTTTTGCAGATCCGCCGGCACACTGCATAATGATATCTGGCGAGATTGCCCAGTCCGGTTTGATTTCCATTTTAAAAATTTTCCGGTGTTCCATCCATTTCACCTTGATGTCGGCATAAATTCCCGGAAGCCCCTTGTAGGTCGAAAAGACAAGGTCCAGGCAGGATTTTCCATAAGTGAATTTCCGATACAGCTTGTTTGTCACAGAACCGGACATTGCCGATGTGGACTCTAGTTTGAATTCACCTTCAACAGAATCATACTTGCTGATGCCGTGTCCCCAGGTGTCGGACTTGTCTTCCAGTACTAGAAACTTCACCGAGGATTTCAGAGGAAGGGCGAACTTGCATGCATCGTCATTGTCCGCCGGCTGGAAATGAGCCAAATCGGAATTCGGTCTTTCCACGGTCTTCCCGCTGTCAAAATGGTAAGACTTGAATCCTGATGCGGGCAGGGTGTCTATGAATTCCCATCTGCGGTTGCCGGCACGTACGCTTGCAAGCGCCTCCTGTATCTCAATCAAGTCGCCCTTTTCATCCCTGAATGCCGCGTTATCGCGGAAATAGACCATTGATTCTATGGAAAGAGGGGCGGAAACATCGAAGGGAAGAGTGTTGAATATCCTGAACTCTCCCTCTTTGATTTTCGGTTTGCGCTTCAATGAAATAGTCTTGAGGGAGGAATAGGATATGTCCTTGCAGAAGCTTTCAACCCCGTTCAGTTCAGCCTTTGCGTTTTCAGCGGCTGCAGGAGAGGATGAACCCGGCAGAATGTCATGGAATTGGTTGAAGAGCGCTGTCTTCCATGAATCATCCAGGCATTTGTCTTTCTTCCCGCCCATTTTCAAGGAGCGGGTCGCGTATCCCAGGGCGTGTTCGCTGTTCCGCATTGCATTTTTGATGTCCCCCATCACAGAATAGCAGCCTATCGCGTGGAAATGCAGGTCGCCCGAGTATTTTGGAATTTTTATGAATTTTTCAGCTTCTCTGAAAAATTTTTCACACGTGGAATATCCCATCTCCCCCTTTGGATGCTCTTCGATGAACTTATTGTAAAAATTGATCTCATCGACAGCAGGACCGCCGCCGTGATCCCCGACCCCGAACAGGTAGCAGTTCGTCGCCTGCCTCCTGTACTCCTCATCCTCCAGCATGGATGAAATCTTGGAATTATCCATCCATCCCCACTGCGCGTAATGATGTTTGAGGCGATATGCGAGCACACTGTGCCCTTCGTACTCCCAACGGAAAAGATTGGACGGAAGATCCGGCTTCTCCTGGAGTCCGGGCCTGCAAAAGATGAAATATTTGAATCCAGTCTGCTCAAGGATCTTCGGCAGAGTTGAGGGATGTCCGAATGTGTCAGGGACATATGCGGTGCAAATTTCAACGCCCAGATTCTGCTTTGCGAACTTCGCAGAGATCTCGGCGTGCTTCATGAAGCTCGATTCGAGGGGGAGGTTCGTGTCTGGTTCAACCCACCAGCCGCCGCAGACCTCCCATCGGCCCTCGTCTATCCTTGCCCTGATTTTCCTGAAAAGTTTCCTGTCGTATTTCATTGTCCATTCATAAATTTGCAGAGAGCTTGCTGAAAATGTGAGTGTCGGAAATTCATCGAGTCTTTTGCAGGCGGAGCGGAATGTGTTCAAGACCTCGTCAATGCCCTCGTATTTGTCCCAGAGCCAGACAGGATCGATGTGTGAATTCGGCACCATGTGAATGCGCATATTATTCTCCTTAAAGTGTGCAGGAAATTGCCCGGGAAATTATCTTCAATATGCAGGGATTCACGCCGACAGGCTTTTTTTCTCATTGATTGCCTTGACCCATTTTCTGAGGGTCTCGGCAAGTTCCGAAGGCATTACAGGTTTTGAGACAAAATCGTCCATGCCGGCTTTCAGGCATTCAGCCCGATCCCTGGTCATTGAGCCTGCCGTCATTGCGATAATGACGACATCGTGCTTCAGGACATTTGAATTCTGATTTCTGATTACGCCTGTTGCCTCGTATCCGTTCATTACCGGCATCTGGCAGTCCATGAGTACCATGTCATAGGGAATATGCCCGAGTGCCCTTACTGCCTCTTTTCCATCTGCGACGGCATCTACCGCATATCCGAGCTTATTAAGGATCGCAATGGCGACTTTCTGATTTGTCATATTGTCCTCGGCGAGAAGTATGCGGGTTCTGGAGACCCCCCCTGAACCCGGGGAAAGCTTGGCCTGAACGGCACTATCAGCAGTTGTGTTTGATGATACAACAGTTCCGAGAAGAGTTGAAAGACAGTCGAAGAGCTGCAGTTTTTTAACGGGTTTTGTGAGAAATGCCGAAAATCCGTATCTGTTAAATCTTTCTGCGTCGCCACGCATCGCCAGAGATGTCAGTATGATAAGCATTGTGTTGCAGGTATGGGGATTGCTTTTTATTTTCGAACCGAGGGTTTCACCGTCGATTTCCGGCATCTGCATGTCCAGAATTGCTATTTTATAGGGATCATGTTGATTTATTGCCTCGGTCAGTTTTGCCATGGCCGCATCTCCAGAGGAAACTTCATCATGACGGCATTTCCAGGAATCAAGAAGAAGCGACAGAAGCATCCTGCTAGTTGCATTGTCATCGACCACCAGGATTTTCCGTCCGGCAAGGTCGGGTTGTGTGATTTTGACCGGAGGCGTGCTGGATTCGGGCTGCTTTTCAAAAGGTATAACGAACCAGAAAGTCGACCCTTTTCCCTCTATGCTGTTGATACCTATGGTTCCACCCATGAGTTCGACAAGTTTCTTTGAGATGGCGAGTCCGAGCCCTGTTCCCCCGAACTGTCTCGTGGTTGAGGCGTCCGCCTGTGTGAACGGCGTGAAAAGGACGTTTATCCGGCTTTCCGGTATGCCTATTCCGGTGTCTGAGATTTCCACCCTCAGCACAACCTGTTTTTCAGTTTCATATTCTCGTCTCACCTTTATGGCGACCTCGCCTTTTTTTGTGAACTTGACCGCATTTCCCGCGAGATTCAGGATTATCTGCCTCAGGCGTCCTGAGTCGCCACGCAGCATTAACGGGACTTCCGGTTCAATCATGCAGAGAAGTTCGAGCTGCTTTTCCTGAGCCTTGAGGGCGAGGAGGTCGCTGATTTCCTCAATGGTGGTCCGCAGATCGAAATCGAGGGTTTCAAAATCGAGTTTTCCGGCTTCCACCTTGGAGAAATCAAGGATGTCGTTGATAAGCGTCATGAGTGTTTCACCGCAGACCCTGACTGTCTCCGCGTATTCTTTCTGTTCGGAGGTGAGCCTGGTGTCAAGGAGCAGTCCGGTCATGCCTATGACTCCGTTCATGGGAGTTCTGATTTCATGGCTCATATTGGCCAGGAATTCAGATTTGGCCTGATTGGCCTCCCTGGCTTTCAACGCAAAATCATTAGCTTTTCTTACAGCCTCTTCAAGCTGAATATTGACTTTTTCCGTCTCGGATTTTGAATTCATCAGCTCAATCTGGATTTTTTTCAGCTCGCTTATGTCGGTGAAGGTTATGACAGCCCTGGTATTGTGATTGCCGATATAGTCGAAGGAGGGGTACATGTCAAGAAGAGTCCAGAGAGTATTGCATCCGGGTCTGTTGATTCCGGCCACTTTGTTCCTTAAGCTTTCCCCTGTTTTGAAGATGTTCTCGGCAATCAGCCCCCCAAGCGATAATCCGGTCCCGTCTTCATTGATGAAGGAAACTTCCGGGTCGATTATCAGGTTATCGGAAAGCCGCCTGTCAGGTTTGAAAATAAGCATCTCATACGCCTTTGCGTTCGCGAGGTAGATGGTCATGTCGGAGGAAAACAAGATGATGCCGGCGGGCAGTCCTTCGATAAGCTCCCTGAATTTGTTTTCGCTTTCCCTCAGTGCATCCTCCGCGATTCTGCGCCTGGTAATGTCAAATACAATCAAGCTCAGCAGGTCGCGTCCTCCCCCTTTCGCCTGGCTGGCATAGACTTCAACATGCCTTTTTTCACTGTTGGCCAGAAGGTGGATGTAGGTTCCGATGTTTGAATCGCGCGTGATTTTACTGGTATCCCAGCCGCTGGATCTCTCTCTCGGGGATATGATGATATCGGTGATTTTCCTGGAGATCATTTTCTCGAAACTGTATCCGTAGAAATTGCAGGCCGCGGGATTGGCATCCACAATCTGCTGGGTTGAAGGATCAACAATAAGCATGACGGCCTGGTTTTCAGTGAACTGATTCCTGTATTTCAACTCACTTGCTGCGATAAGCGCCTCTGATTCCTTCACCCGCTTGATGTAAATGAGAACTGAAACCAGGAGAAGACAGAGAAGTGAGGTGAGCATGATCGGCTTGAGCCTCTCAACCGCGACAGCCCTTTTGGTTTCGGAGGCGTTTGTGTCCATGCCCATGACTGCAAGCAAGGATCCCTCTTCGTCGAGTATGGGGACAAATCCGGAAATCCACTCCCCCCATTTGTCCTTGTAAGGACCGGTGACGGCGGGTTTTTCTGTTGAAAACACTTTTTTCAGCCCCTTTGGAGCGTCGTTGTAAGGATCTCCTGGCGCGGAATAATCTTTGGATTCGGTAGCTTCGGAGTCCAGAAGGAAGACAATTCTCCTGTCGATCATCTTGATAATATATAAAAATCTGCATTCGGGCGTTGCGACCCTCATTTTTATGAGCTGGTCTTTCAGCCTTATGAAATCGGAGGTGTAAATGTCACCCGGCGTCCCTGAAAGATGCCTGACGCTGTCGTTTTTGATTGCCGCTGCGCCTGTCTTTGCTATTCTTAAAATATTGGATGTCCGGTCCTTATATTCTTCCCGGCCCTGTATTTCCGTCATAACCCATCCGCCCGCAAGTGTAAGAAAAAGAATAATGCTCATCCATACGGTGTAAGTCGTTTTTTTTTCAATATGCAGGCCGTGACGGTTAATCTTGTTTTTTTCGGTATAGCTCCATATTGAAGCCGTAATCAGACATGCTATCAATCCCCGTACGAATTGGATCGGGAAACCGGAAAAAGTCAAAAAGCTGTCATTGTTTATTATAGAGGAGGGGAAGTAGTTTGATCGTGGAACGATAACACAGATTGATATCGTATACAGCAGCATGGAGAATCCTGCAAAAACCATGGGCTTTCTGGAGGCGGGGAAGTTCCTTGATTCTTTGAGAAACGCGATTGAAGCGAGAATCCCGCCTGTGAAGCCTATCGCATATCGAATCGAAACGTTCAAACCGTTGGAATCGGCGAACACCCCCAAAGGAGGCAGGAGGAGGAGAATAATCAGGAGGTAGAAGTGTTTCCTGCCGAAAAGAGACCTCCTTCCGAACTCAAAGAGGAAAACAAAGGACACGGCCATTAAAAAAAGCCGGAGGCATGCAAATTTATAATTGTCGCCAAGGCTTATCGCAATCATCTCCAGCCATTCATAGGCGCCGAGAATGATACCGAAAAAACCCAGGAATCTGACGGGCAGGTTATTTTCGGAAACTTTGGCCGAAAGGCATATGACGCCAAGCAGCACGAAGGCCAGGCCGTAAAAGAAATAAATGTAATCGAGCTGGCTGATCAAAAAATTAGACATTATGGCTCCTTTGCAATTCCTCTGTTAGTATAGGTTTTCATTCAAATAAATTCAAAGCTTGAATTTATTTGAATGAAAAACTGTCAGAGGAGAATATTTTTCACTTTTGAGTATGTCGGCGCTTGATTTGTCTTTCATTGATATTAAAATAAGAGCAGTTTCCAGTAAACGGAAGACGGTGTGAATCCGTCGCGGTCCCGCCGCTGTAACCGGGGACCGTGATTTGCAAACGTTAATATGGGTCACTGCAGCCGGTTGAGGATGACTTGATATGGTTGCGGGAAGACTGCGAATCACGGAATGATCCGGGAGCCAGAAGACGAGCTGAGAAACATACATAATGAAATCTAATGGTAAAGGGTTTCGTCGGACGAATCATATTCGTCCGACGAAACCCTTTTTTATTTTACAAAAACAATGAAAACAGAGGAGTGAAAATGAAAACGAAGAAATCGAAAATCGCAAAGAAGGCAATTGGCTTCAGGAAAAGCTGCACCGCAAGCGGAACAGGACTCTCTCATTACATTCTGATCAAGGACAAATAATATAAGTTTCGCCTGGCGGACCTGGCAGTTGCCGGAAATTTTTCCGGCGGCTGTCAGCTTGCACGGGTGAAATGCAAAATTCCATATGAAAAACAACTACCTCAACACCGGATACGGTCCGCAGTTCATTCCTGTGGATATCGGACACAAGGATTTCACAGCTTTAATCAGCCCGGAAAGCGCGTTCTGGACGCTTGTCAGGAAAGACCATCTCGGCTCGATCATCTCAGACGGCAAATTCATTTCCGCATTTAAAAAGCAGGAGGCCGAATTCCTGAAGGAGATGAACACCCTCCGCTTCGGGCTCAAGCCGTCGGCTGTTTATTTCAACCCGACAGACCGCTGCAATTTCAACTGCACTTACTGCTATATTCCCGAAAAGATGAGGAAGCATGGCGACAACATGTCTAAGGAAAAGCTCCTTGACGGGCTTGAGATACTGAAGAAGTATTTCATGAAAACCCTTCCGAAAGGGCGTCGCCCCCAGATTATTTTCCACGGAGCCGAACCCCTGATGAACAAGGAGGCCGTCTTTGCCGGCATAGAAAAATATTCGGATTATTTCGACTTCGGGATACAGACAAATGCCTCGATGCTCGACGACGAGGCGATTGCTTTTGTAAAAAAATATAAGACCGGAATCGGAATTTCAATTGACGGGCCGAACGAGAAGACGGCGGACAGTCTCAGGAAAGACTGGAAGGGCGACGGGTATTTTTCCAGGATATCGACAGTCATTGAAAAACTCAAGGATCATCCGGGATTCAATGTCATCTGCACGATCACCACGGAAAACATGGACAAGCTTTCGGATACGGTCGACTATTTTCACAAGTCGGGCGTCAAGGTCTGCATGCTCAACATCATCAGATGCACCCAGAAAAAATCCCGCACGGTGAAGCCGGACGATGCGATTGCCGCAAAACATTATATCAAGGCGCTAGACCGCAGCTGGGCCCTCTACAAGAAGACCGGACGCAAGATCATTGTTGCGAATTTCGCAAACATCATTTTCGGAATAGTCGCGCCCTCGGGCAGAAAGCTCATGTGCGACATTTCGCCGTGCGGCGGCGGGCGCTGTTTCTTTGCGGTTTCCGCAAAAGGCGACATGTTCCCGTGCAGCGAGTTCGTGGGCGTTCCGGAATTCAACGGGGGAAATGTTTTCAAGGACAATATTGACGATGTCCTGAAGACAGATGTTTTCAGACTCGTTTCCGAAAGGAAGACCGAGGAAATCCATCCCTGCAAGACGTGTGCGATCCAGCACTTCTGCGGAGCCCCGTGTCCGGCCGAGGCCTACACGATGAACGACAAGGACATAAAGAGCCGCGGCGCGTTCTGCGAGTTTTACGAGGAACAGGTCAGATACGCATTCAGGCTCATTGCAGACGGCAAGGAAAATGATTTTCTTCCGGACTCATGGAGCAAAGGGATGAAGACGAATTTCGAATTCATGGCGTAAGAGCCGAAGACGTATTTCAGGGCTCCGGTGAATTGAAAATTACCGGAGCCCTTATTCTTTTAAACCGCACATAATTTTTGCAGAAAATCTAAAATAACGCCTATATTTTAATTGTTTCATATTGACTGAGCCAATTTCAAAAGAAGTCAGAATTCAGAAGTCAGGATTCAGAATAAAACCGAATTTGAATTCAAATTCAATTCTGTCTCCTGGATTCTGACTCCTGAATTCCTAGTTTTGAAATTTCCTCGACTATGTATATTATGGTATCTATCATGAAAAAGAGAATTCCAAATTTCAAGAATGAAGCAGAAGAAAGGCGTTTCTGGAAGACCCACGATTCAGCCGATTTCATGGACTGGAGCAATGCCGAAACACCCTCTTTCCCCAAGCTGAAACCGTCCACGCAGACTATTTCCCTTCGTCTGCCTGAACCGCTTCTGGACGATCTAAAGCGTCTTGCGAACAAACGCGATGTCCCATACCAGTCGCTCATGAAGACTTTTCTCGCCGACCGCATCGAAGCCGAAATGCATCCCGCAAAATAGAAAATATCCTCTTAGGGTTTGCCTTAAAGTCTTTCTTTAATTAATAAAATAGCCTTCAGATATAGCTTCTTAATAAAAAATACATCCAATCTTTGAAACTTGTCATTTATGCAATAGTTTATAATAAATGACAAGTATTATTGTCAAAGGAGGTACGTCATGGAAATAGCTGTAGCAAAATCTATTCCAGCCAATTTGAAGCGGATCAGAAATATAAAGGGACTGACTCAGGAGGATCTCGCAGCAAAGGCCGGCATAAGTAGGAATGCATACAGAAGCATTGAAAATGGTGATTCTGAACCAAGAGTGAGCAATCTCAAGTCATTGGCTGATGCTCTTGACATTAAAATCTTTGATCTGCTCAGGACTGTGCCTGCAATTCCCTCTTTGCGTTTTCGCTCGAATAAAACTATGAATTCGCGCGAACAGGACAAACGCCAGCAGCATATTGGCGATTTCGCCTGCTGGCTACGGGAGTTCAACTTTCTTGAAAATGAATTAAAAGAGAAAAAACGCTTTGAATTGGCAAAACTAGTAGGCTCTACCCAAGATCCAGCGGAAATGGCCTATAAAGTCAGAAACACCCTGAAAATAGATAACGAACCGATCTGTGACATCTGCGGTTTGGTAGAATCTGCCGGAATTAAAATATTTCTCATCGATTCAGACTTGGATAATTTTTTCGGCTTTTCCCTTTCCGAAAAGGATGGGGGCCCTGCAATAGGGGTAAACAAGTCAAAAAGGATAAATGTTGAGAGAAAGATTTTCACTGTTGCGCACGAACTGGGGCACATACTTTTGCATCCTGATTCGTTTGACAGCAAGGAGAAAATGGAAATCGATGATGCTGAAAAGGAGGCGGACACCTTTGCAAGCCATCTATTAATGCCGCAAAAATGTTTCAATCATGAGCTGGAAAAGAATAAAGGTCTGCATTGGGTGAAGCTGGTTCTTCATATTAAACGCATTTTCAAGGTCAGCTATAAGACCGTTCTGATCAGACTCAGGGAAGAAGGATTGGTCGATAATTCCATTTGGCAAAAATTCGCCCTGGAATGTAAAAAACTCGGATTCAGTCTTAAAGATCATTACGAACCGGAATCTTTGTCACAGGATGACTTCCATCCCGAACCGGTAGAGCCTCTCAGCAGTTATGATTTTGTGGAGAGCAGGCTTAACCTTCTGGTGAGAAAGGCCTTTGAGAAGGAAGCGATTACTATGGGTAAAGCCGCCGAAATTTTGGGTATTGAAATGATGGCGATGCGGGAATTGTCCAATGCCTGGAGAACCGTCGCATGAAAGGCAACATCGGCACATTAGTCTGCGATGCGAACA